>JANODZ010000414.1:0-3540 GCA_031412935.1 Anaerolineales bacterium | reverse complement strand
ACGAATACACGCGGCACAACCAACATTGACCCAGAAAAACTTCAGCGTCATAGTAAGGCAATTTCATCCATCACTGAGGCACAATTTCGGCGTGGTGCGGAGGGTTCATTCAAATGGGTAACGACTCTCTTCCCAACTGAGGCGTATGCCCAGGATGCCAGCATGAGTCTGAAGGAATATGAAGACTTTGTTTTTGGCGCGGTGCATACCCACGAAGATGACCCGATCGCATTCTGGAAAACAGTGGAAAGCAAACAGCAATCCGCGGTGGATTTTATGAAGGGTAAGAGTCAGGTTATTCTGCGCGGGCCAAATGTAGACCTGACTCTTTCAGTGAAGGGCCGCACATTTATGAATTCATTCGGCACGTTCAATATGCCTGACGGCGAAATTTACACGGGACCTGTGGAGGACTCTGTCAATGGCTGGGTGAAATTTACATACCCTGCAAACTATGGCGGCGCAAGTGTTGAAAATGCAGAGCTGACCTTTTCCAAGGGTCGTGTGGCTTCTGCCAAGGCCGATAAGAGTCAGGATTTCCTGCTCAAAACATTGGATAGCGATGCAGGCTCACGCTTTCTCGGTGAATTTGCCATTGGCACCAATTTTGACATCAAACAGTTTACAGGCAATATTCTATTCGACGAAAAAATTGGCGGCTCCTTCCACATGGCGCTCGGAGCAGGCTACCCGGAAACTGGTTCGAAAAACAAGAGTGCGATCCACTGGGACATGATCTGTGATATGCGCAACGATGCTGAAATAATTGTCGATGGCGAGTTATTCTACAAGAATGGTCAGTTTGTTTTTGAGAAGTAGTCAATGGTTACAGGTTAGAAAGTTGAAGGTTGAAGGGTACGTGTCTCAGCCTTCTTTTATTTAAAGTTAGCATCTTTCTTGCAATCCCATCTCATTACCCATATAATGATAACAATGAATATAAATCAAACATCACGCTTTCAAATAATTATGAAATGGTTCGTGCCAGTTGCAGCGATTTTTGCGTTTGGTGCGTGGATGTATATTTCGCCCGAAGGCGCGCTCGGCAAACTGGATGCGATCGGGTACGCGGTTTGTCACCGCATTGACGCGCGTTCGTTCCACATTAGTGACCGCCAACTTCCGCTTTGTGCGCGCTGCACAGGTGAATTCTACACTGCGGGTTTTGCGCTAATTTTTCAATTTTTCATAAGCGGCAAACGAAGTAAACTTCCAGCACGCGGAATCGTTGCGGTGCTGGTCCTCTTCTTCCTCGCTTTTGGTATTGACGGAAGTAATTCCTATCTTTATTTGCTCAAACAAACTTCGCAAGGTGCGCTGGATAAAATTCCAAATTTATATATTCCAAACAATGGATTACGCCTCTTTACAGGCAGCGGCATGGGTATTGCGCTCGCGGCGGTTTTGTATCCCATAGTCAACCAGACTCTGTGGCTTGAACTGGATGACCGTCCCGCGCTCGAATGGAAACCTTTCGGCATTCTTGTCGGATTGACCGCGATTATTAATTTACTCGTTCTTGCAGACAGCCCCATCATCCTTTATCCCATCGCATATCTCAGCGCACTGGGCACATTATCTTTACTGGTGATCGTCTTTACCATTTTGTGGATCATGATCATGCGCCAGGATAATGCCTTCGAACATGCGCGCCAGATTTGGCTGCCGACTTTAGCAGGTTTTACTTTGGCCCTGCTGATGATCCTTAGCATTGACCTGCTTCGGTTACAATTTACAGGTACTTGGAGCGGCATTCCTGGACTCACTGGTTAGCAACGAACGATATCTGAAATCGTATATACTATTCAGGTTAACCTTAATTGCCTTGCTGTATATGTGTCATGCTGAGCAGAGCGAAGCATCTCTACCGCTGAAAACCGAGACCCTCACCTGCACTGCACGCTTCGCGGCAGCGCGGTGCAAGTGTCGCTCCGCTCAGGGAGACACACTGTCAGGTAACTCGCGTTAAGGTGAATAAATTCGTATTGATCTATTTTATTTAGGAGAAATAAAAAATGGAAATGTTACTCGGTGTCTTTTCTGCGTTTGGGCTTTCTGCCAGCGCAGGACTCAATGCCTATATCCCTTTGCTGGTAGTTGGGGTAATCAGCCACTATTTTCCCAATACACTCACCCTCAGCCAGCCCTGGGATCTTATCGCCAACCCATGGATATTGATCCTGCTCGGTGTTTTGGTCATTATCGAAATGGTGGCTGATAAAGTTCCAGCGGTTAATCACATTAATGACCTTGTTCAAACAGTGGTCCGTCCTGCCGCGGGAGCGATTGCCTTCGCGGCAAGCGCAAAGGTTATTACCGATATTAATCCCCTGTTGGCGCTGGCGTGTGGTTTGCTTATGGCTGGAGGTGTGCACGTTGCCAAGGCGGCGGCTATGCGTCCGCTGGTAACTGCAACAACTGCCGGCGCAGGCAATGTCCCGGTCTCGATTGCGGAAGATATCGTCGCGTTGACCGCCTCAATATCTGCGCTCTTGTTTCCGCTCGTTATGGGAATCATTCTGATCATCCTGCTGGCATTTGTTCTTTGGTGGGTATGGCGCCGCACAGACAATGCCAACACTGCCTGATATAATCAGGCAGATCAATTTCACAGAATGAGTAGTGTTTCCTTGAATATCCAAATTTTTCATGGGTGCGTTAATTAATCCAACTCATCTAAATCTTCATCACGCGCAAAAACAGTATTGTACGATTAATTATCATAAGGAGAGAAATTATGAATGAAATGCCTGTTTCACCAGAAGTTCCCAAAAAAAACAACACCCCCATTATTATCGGTGTCGTTGTCGTTGTGGTGCTTTGCTGCTGTTGTCTTACTCTTGTATTAGGCTGGCAGTTCGGTGATGTAATTGTGCAAGCTGTGGGCGGATAAATAAATGCGCTTCAAAAATCCTCCGAGTTAACTCGGAGGATTTTTTGTTTTTAACACTGTCTGTAATTCATGTAAAGCATCATAAACTTTTTGTTCCAACTCGTCACCCAAATTCAACTCCTCCAATTCGTCTTCATCCAAAACAGTTTGTATTCCATTTGCTGAAACCCACAAGTCCAACGCAAGGTCAACATATGAAATAAAGTCATCTTCAATCATGGCAGGTTTACCGATGTTGCAATACCAGCCTTTGAAGTGATTATCGTCGCGGTCGTAAATTTCAAAGATGTTGTACCAATGATCGGAATAAAAGGTTTCAACAAAGCGGTCATTGCGTTTTAGCACGATGCCCATGAATGGCGTGTCATCACGATTAAATAGCGCCTCCAGTGTCACGGAGTTTTCTGCGCGACTCAAAACCACGCCTTCGTATTGCCAGGTCACCTCGCCTGCGAGGTTTTTCTTCAGGATTTTCATGCGAGACATTCCACCTTAACCCGCACGCGGATGCTTTGACCGATCTTTGGGGCATCCGTTAAGTGGATGACAAGCCCGCCTTTTGTTTTAACTTGAAATTGGTTCTGATTAAAAAGCACATCCTCCACTTTGAGTTTTATCTCGACCTCACCCCTAGCCCCTCTCCTTTT
>JANODZ010000413.1:0-2274 GCA_031412935.1 Anaerolineales bacterium | reverse complement strand
AGGCCGTCTGGTTTCAAGATTGAATGCACATGCCGTAATATCTTTTCCTTATCTTTGAAGAAATGCAGGGAATTTGCCATTACGATGCCATCGAGAGCAGGGATATCAAGTACGCCTGAATAATCCGCCACGATAAGATTTAAGTTATGTGAGTCTCCGAAACGAACACGATAGCCCTGCTCCAATTCTTTGAGTCTGGCGCGGTCTTTGTCAATTGCATGGATGCTTGCAGTCGGTCCAGTCAGTTCACGCAAGGCGAATGTAAAAGCGCCCGAACCCGCTCCCAGGTCGGCCCATATGCCGCCGGGCTTAATATCCGCCGGCCTTAAAAGATTCACGTGATCATGATGTTCCATTCTGTAAATGGTATCATATAGATTATCCCGTGAAAGGAAATCCTTATGATGAACAACCGCCAGCTTGCTGATACGTTTACCTTGATCGCCAATTTATCTGAAATTAAGGGCGAAGTCATTTATGTCATCCTTGCTTATCGCAAGGCATCTGAAAATCTAATGACCTTGGGCCGCGAAGCCGGCGAATATTGGAAAGAGGGAAAATTAAGAGAAATTCCCGGTGTGGGCAAAGCCATTGCCGAAAAAATTGATGAGTTGCTTAATACCGGCAAGCTTGAATTTCTAGAAAAACTTAAACAGGAAGTGCCGGCCAGCCTGGCGGATTGGTTACAAGTGCCCGGACTTGGACCAAAAAAGATCGCGCTGATCTGGAAGACGTTAAACATCACGGCTCTTGCTGATCTGGAAACTGCTGCGAAAAACGGACAGTTGAGCGGCCTGCCGGGCATGGGCGCAAAATCTGAGTCTGCGATCCTTGAGGGGATTGCGTCATTAGCGCGGCGCTCCGGACGAATTCCATTGGGGCGGGCCTATCCGCTTGCGCGGGAAATTATCATGACGCTCAAAAAGGTAAAGGGAGTCGTCGCAGCAGAATCAGCTGGCAGCTTAAGGAGGATGCGTTCCACTGTCGGGGATCTGGATATTTTAGTGGCTGCAAAAGATTCGTCTGCAGTGATGGAGGCGTTCGTCAATCTGCCAGGGATCTCGCGCGTGTTGGGCAAAGGCGAGACAAAATCAAGTATTGAATTTACAAACGGCGTGCGCGCGCAAGTGTGGGTGCATCCGCCGCAGAAGTTTGGGACTGCGCTGCAATATGCAACAGGCTCGAAGGATCATAATGTGCAGTTGAGGCAAATCGCGCTTGCAAAAGGATTGTCGCTCTCAGAACATTCATTTACAAAAGGGAAGAGCGAAATTTTATGCGCCACCGAAGAAGAAGTATACAAAACACTTGGCCTGCCGTGGATACCGCCCGAACTGCGCGAAGATCATGGGGAGGTGGCAGCCGCGAAGGCAAACAAACTTCCGAAGTTGATCGAAGTCAAAGATATCAAATCAGATTTGCAAACCCATTCGACATGGAGCGATGGAAAATTGTCGATGCTGGAGATGGCGCAAGCCGCGGCGCGGCGCGGTATGGAGGTCATTGCTTTCACCGATCATTCTGCCAGCCTCGGCGTGACGGGCGGATTAAAAATGGAGGATCATAAAAAGCAGGCGGCTGAAATTAAAAAAATTCAAAAACAGCTTGGCGATAGCATTTTAGTTTTACATGCCAGTGAAGTTGAAATTAAAGCCGATGGCTCGCTTGATTATCCTGATGAATTTCTTGCCACGCTTGATCTGGTTGTAGCTTCCTTGCATACGAGTTTGCGGCAGCCGCGTGAGAAAGTGACACAACGCGTAATCAATGCGATCCGAAACCCGCACGTCGATATCATCGGTCATCCCACGGGTCGTTTGATCCCTGATCGGGAAGGCGCCGATCTGGATATGGAAGCCGTGCTCAACGCCGCCGCTGAAACAGGCGTGGCTTTGGAAATTAACGCTCATCCCTCCCGCCTTGATCTGGATGACATGTATGCCCGCCGCGCCAAGGAATTAGGCATCCTCATGAGTATCAACACCGATTCGCATTCTGAAGAAGATTTTGACAATTTATTCTATGGCGTCGCCACCGCCCGCCGTGCTTGGTTGACGAAAGAGGACGTGATCAATACCTGGTCAACGAAGAAGTTGTTGGATTGGTTGAAGAAACGTGGATAATCGAAGATTGTATAGGACTGCACTAAAATCCCTCCTGTTTCTGATCCTCGCCCCAGGCATGGTTGCAGGTTATATCCCTCTCACCCTGTATAAATTGGCGCCGCAGATAGAGACGGGTTTCCTCGCCTATCTTGCCTTCCCACTCTGGTTG
>JANODZ010000412.1:0-2064 GCA_031412935.1 Anaerolineales bacterium | reverse complement strand
AAGAACTTTGCCATGAGAGGCCTGTGCAAGTAAACTCGCAAGTGTGATCAAACCTTCAGATTGTTTCGGCTCCGAGACGGGTACAAGAACCCTGCCAAAGAGCGGCAAAGGCTTATCATCTGCTTCAGCAGGTTGCAGGTCAGGAGCGAAGCGCTGGACAATTAAGGGAGAAGTGATCGAAGTTAAGAGAATCATCAATATGGCGGCATTGAAAAGGGTGGAGTCAAAAAGTCCAGTTTCCAATCCGATCACCAACGTTGGAATAGTGACAGCAGCTTGCGCGTGCGAGAGACCGTAAACGGTCCAAAATTCGGATCTGGTGTATTTGTAAATTTTGGCAGTGATCCACGCGGCGATAAGTTTTGAGCCATAGGCAACAATCGTCACACCGATGGCTACGATAATGGTTTGTGGACTCTTGAGGAAGGTCAACGGGTCAGTGATGAGTCCGCTGTAAAGCAGGAAAACGGGAATGAAAAATGACTCGCCGATGAAGAGCACGTGACCTGTGACTGGGCTGTGACGCGGGAGCATGGAATTGACCGCAAGTCCTGCGAGGAACGCGCCAACAACTTCATGCACGCCGATGAGTTCGGCGACGAATGCCGCCACGAAAAGCGTGACGATGACGAATTGGAATTCCACCGCGCGACCCGTAAGCTTTTGAAAAATAATTTTACCAAGGCGGGGTAAACCAAAAATAATAACCGCAGTAAAGACAGCAAGCATGATAAGCAGTTCTATAAAGTAAAAAAAGGTGATACCATCCCCTGATTTTGCGCCAAGTACCACCGCGAGGACGATGAATGCACCGATGTCTGTCAGCACGGTTGCGCCTGTTGTGACTGCGACAGCTTCATTGCGTGTGACGCCTAGTTTTGTCAGAAGTGGAAAAGCAATGAGTGTGTGTGATGCAAAAGCGGAGCCGAGTAGGATCATGCCAAGCCAGTCGAGACCAAGTATGTAGCCTAGCCCCATACCCATTAGTTGAGGAAAAATAAATGTAAGGAAGCCAAAAACAAGCGCGCGCGTACGTACGCGCATGAATTGGTTAATATCCACTTCGAGTCCCGCGGTAAACATAAGGTAGACAAGTCCGATGGTAGATAGAAATTGAATTCGGTCGCCATCCTGCATAAGACCAAATCCATGCGGACCGATCAACATGCCACCGATAATGATGCCGATGATGCCCGGCAACCTCAGTCTCTCAGAAAGCAGAGGGGTAATGAGGATGATTGCCATGGCAAGCAGGAAAAAGCCGACGGGTTTGTTGAAGAGTTCTAGTAGCATGAGGAGACCTTTGGAATGTTGAAAGATGAAGAAAAGTTAAAAGCGTTGCTTGACCATTTACTTTTTACTTTTCCGTTTTTACTTGAGCGCTAATTTCAATTCAGCAATGTGTTTAGGGGTAGTGCCGCAACAACCACCTATGATTTTGGCGGGCCAATGATACGCGTATTCACAGTAGGCTATTGGATTTTCAGAATCTGTGTTAACCCAGCCAATTTTTTCATTGGCATAACCAATATTGCCATAAGCGATCAACGGGAAATCTTTTCCACAAATCGCTTGAAGATCAGCAAGTGGTTTTGCTAAATTGGGTGCGGGTCCGCAATTGACGCCAATGGCGCAGATGCCAAGTGAGAGCAGGCAGTTCGCGGCTTCTGTAAGGGATTCACCCGAAAGCAATTTTCCATCGCGATCACACACAAAACTTACAACAACAGGAGTGCCTGTTATCAGAGCAAGTTTTGCGATGATAAGCGCTTCACGAATCGTGTTGATGGTTTCAATCAGTATCAAATCCACGCTGCATTCTACGAGATGGTGAATGCGTTCGGAATGTTCAGCACGCAGTTCATCATCCAGCGGGACGAGGTCGGGGCGGTAGCAATCTTCAAGTGTGGAAATTGAACCGGCTATAAAACGCGGCTTATCAGATGGAACACTGACAATCGCCGCGCGGGCAATGTCTACGGCACGGCGGGTCAATTCGAAGGCGCGGTCTGCGTTTCCGCTGGGAATTAATGCACGGCGATGTGTACGAAACGTATTCGTCGT
>JANODZ010000411.1:0-2837 GCA_031412935.1 Anaerolineales bacterium | reverse complement strand
CCAGATCGACACATCGAAACCGGGAACGCCGGATTCCGCGATGGTGGGTGTGTCGGGCAGCAGGGATGAGCGCGTCTGCGTTGACCCAAAGCAGGAAAAATGGATGGCTGAACATCGGGGGAAGATCAATGCGGTGATGCTGGGCGTAGGCGCCGCTTTTGATTTTCACGCAGGCTTAAAATCACAAGCCCCAGCCTGGATGCAAAAAATTGGGTTTGAGTGGTTGTACCGCCTTGCTGTCGAGCCGCGCAGGTTATGGCGGCGTTATCTTTATCACAACCCTCGTTTTATCTTTTTAGCGATATTAGATTTGTTGACGTTTCGTTTCAAAAGGCGGCCTAAGGAGTGATATAAAATGTTCAAGATGATTGCAGATAATCGAAATCAAAATTCTCTTGCGACAAAATTAAGAAGAAGACGAACAATCTTTTTCGAGAAACTTCTTGCGCCACTTGATAAGCCTGTCGGAATTTTGGATGTTGGCGGAACTGAAGCATACTGGATGATGACCGATGCAGCGATAAAAGACGGGATTGTCATTACATTGTTGAACTTGGAAACGACACATTCATCCCTACCCAACAGCATAAGCATCAGCGGAGATGCCCGTCAGCTTAAATTTGAGAACTGCAGTTTCGATATCGTATTCTCAAATTCAGTCATAGAGCATGTTGGCAGTTACGAGGATCAGGCTAGAATGGCGAATGAAGTGCAGAGGGTAGGTAAGCGATTTTTTGTGCAAACGCCAAATAAATATTTTCCGCTTGAACCTCATTTTCTGATCCCGTTTTTTCAATTTTTTCCTTTCAAGCTTAGGGTTTGGTTATTGATGAACTTTAGTCTGGGATGGTTTCCGAAAACACCAAACAAAACAGACGCTGCTCAAATTGTTGGCAGCATTCGACTTCTTAATAAACATGAATTTAGCCAGCTATTTCCCGGCGCGAAGATTTATGAAGAAAAGATTTTTGGTTTGACAAAATCCTTCATTGCATATAGTGGCTGGCAAGAATAGACTTTCAATAAAATACTATTTCATAGCTTATGAGTTAATTATTTATGCTCAGACGATTTTCAGTAAACTTTGCTTTATTTTCAATGGTGCTCGACGGGCTATCTGTGATCTTGAGCTTGTGGCTGGCGGCCCTCTTTCGTCCGGCATTAAATACAATTGCCTGGATTGAACCAATTCCATCACGCGCTATTATCCCGGTCGCATTGTATGTATTATTTCCCCTGCTCTGGGTCATTATTTTTTCAACGCTTTCCATCTATGACGGACGAAAATACCTGCGCGCAACGGATGAGTTTTCCACGCTGTCTCTGGCAATGTTCATTGCGTCTATTTCTGCGGCGGGAATATTATATTTTTCTTATCGCGATGTTTCGCGCGCCTTATTTCTTCTCTTCATTCTGCTTGCGTATCTGACATGTCTCGTTTGGCGTATTTTTGCGAGAGTATATTTTCGAACACAAAAAACTTCCACAGATCGCGCGCGTCACATCCTTGTGGTTGGCGCGGGTCCCCTCGGGCAAAAAGTTAAACAGCAGTTGTTGGAATCTGGATTTCCAAACCTCACCTTTGCTGGCTTTGTTGATGATAATTTCGAGAATACTGTGCCGCTTTTGGGCAGTGCCATTGAAATTCGCGCCGTCCTTAATCAACATCAAATAACGGATGTAGTCATTGCCCTGCCTCATTCTGCCTATCATCAGATGGGCGAAATTGTTGGAAGTATGGAAGATTTATCCGTTCAAGTATGGGTCGCCCTCGGTTTTTTTGACCTCGCCCTTTACAACACAACCATAGAAGATTTTGCCGGCATCCCCATGTTGGATTTGCGAGCCTCAGCCATAGATGACTATCAGCGCATGATCAAGCGCGCCTTTGATGTATTCTTCGGCCTGATCGCCCTGATACTTGCCCTGCCGCTCATGGCGGTTTCAGCCCTGATGATTTTTCTTGAAGACGGCTCCCCAGTTTTGTACCGCCCAAAACGCGTTGGTGAAAATGGACGGCTGTTTGAAATGCTCAAATTCAGAACCATGCTCAAGAACGCGGAACAGCAGCAAAGTCAGGTGGAGAAGCGTGATGCTGAAGGGAATGTCATTCATAAATCAAAGGAAGATCCGCGTGTAACTCGCGTAGGCAGGATTCTGCGCCGCTTTAGCCTGGATGAACTTCCGCAATTTATCAATGTGGTTCGCGGCGACATGAGCCTGGTCGGACCCCGCCCGGAGATGCCATACCTTGTTGAAAAATATCAGCCCTGGCAAAGAAAACGCTTTGCGATTCCGCCCGGCATTACCGGCTGGTGGCAGGTGAATGGCAGAAGTGATAAACCGATGCACCTGCACACGGAAGACGATTTGTATTACATTCAAAATTATTCCATTTTCTTTGATATTCAAATTTTGATAAGAACGATTTGGGTCGTCTTGATCGGAAAAGGTTCTTATTAGTTTACTGAAAGCAGCTCTCACGCCGCCAAATTAATTCGAATTTGTTTCGTGGCCGCTAACCGCTCTGCGCCAACAAATTCAATATTTATATAGAGGTTTACATGCTGCAAAAAAAATTTCAAAAAATTTCAGATCTGTTATATGTTTCCAACCTGCTTTTTTTATCCAATATATCGGCATTTTTTTACATCGCCTGGCTTGCTCCTGAATTCGTATATATCGAAACCATCCTCTGGTTGCTATTGGCTCCTATCTCAGTTTGGTTATTATATAAGAATAATCTCTTATATAAATTCCTTGAAAGTAGCAGGAGAAACTGGTTTATCTTTCCATTTTTAATTTATTCCGGACTCTCAATTTTCTGGTCAGTTTAC
>JANODZ010000410.1:0-3934 GCA_031412935.1 Anaerolineales bacterium | reverse complement strand
GGAGACGCATCACCATCCCACGTCAAATCCCCTGCAAGTGTTCCAGGGGATAATTTTCCAATGAAAGTAATTTTTTCAAAGTCTTTTCCCGCCTGCCCAGTTATCGTCAATTGGATGGTGTCATCGCCTTGAATAGAAACTCCCATCGGCCAGCTTTTGACGTACGGCTGAATGTTCAATTTTCCTTTATCGAAATTTAACATCAGGGAAGCAAAAGAACCATCAGGCTTTGCAAATCCACCCAGCCACTCTCCGGACAGGGAATCACGGGCTGAGATCGGCGGAGGAACTGAGGTGGAAGCAGATGAATCAACAGGCGCAGTACAGGCCGTCAGAAAACAAAGCAGTATGAGAGTTCGGAAAAAAATTCGCATACCGCAGTTTAGCCGGCATAAACACAGACTTCACCCTACTTGAGAAGGGTATTATTTGAGCTCTCTCTGTAAAAACGGAATAGTCAAAGCGGACAAAAACGTCGCGATGCCAAACAACATTACAGGGAGTAGCCAGCGGGCATTCACCAGAAAATCCTGATACAAAAGGATACCCTGAATGCGGAACTTTGCCAGCAAAATTGGAGGCAGACTTTGTACTGTAAAGAGAAAAGCGCCGATGCACATTGCAATGACCAGACTCAACATAAAATCATTCCATGTGACGAGGGCGGGTCGGACATCCTTTTGAATGCGTGCCATCACATTGACAGTGATATTGCTCGGCATCTCTACAATTGGATAATTACTCAGTGCGTCTTCTATAATTGTGTTTTCCTGTTCGGGGGTTAAGCGGTTATCCATGAGTCCTCCAAATGCGCGAGCGCGGTTCGCAGTTGTGCTTTCGCGCGGAAAATACCGGTTTTAACAGTACCCAGCGGCAGGTTAAGAGTCGCTGCGATGTCGTCGTAGGAGAGTTCGTCCTGGTATCTAAGAGTAATTAGTAATTTGTAATTGGCATCCAAATCATCAATCGCTTGATGTAAATGTCGCCTTGTTTCGTTTGATTCAAATTCCTGGGCGGGGGTGTTGAAGTTCGATTCGGGAATGTCTTCCATCAGATCATCACCAAGATCATTTAAAGAACGGCGCAAGTTGGGCAGGCGGTTGTAGCACAAGTTGGTGACAATGCGATACAACCACGTGCGGAATTGGGAGCGCTCCTTGAAATTGGGCAACGCTGTCCATGCACGCACGAAAGTTTCCTGTGCCAGATCGAGCGCCTCGTTTTCATCTTTCACGACGCGCAAGGCAAGGTTATAAACATAGCGTTGATGTTCATCCACCAGCGCGGCAAAAGCATCGCGATCGCCTTTCTGCGCACGCTGGATCAGGGCGGTTTCGTTATCTGGCATGGGTTCTCTAAATGATTAGACAGGGAAAGTGGGAAAAAGTTTCATTTCACCCTCACCCTAACCCTCTCCCCACGAGAGAGGGGATTCGACTCCCTTCTCCCGTGGGGAGAAGGGCTGGGGATGAGGGTGAAACTTTTTCTCAAAACACCTGTCAAACAAAGTGAGAACATATTACCGCTAGTCTCATAAATACGTAAGCTTTTGAATGGCTGCACAAGCCTAATCCCAAATTTCAAGTTTACATAATACTGCGGTACTTCGTAAACAAGGAGTACGAAAATGAAAAGACCCGTTGTAATCACCCTTTTAATTGTAGCGTTGGTGTTTGTACTGACTGGCATTGGCGCAGTAATTTTCTTTACTGCGAACCATAGCGGAAGTTTTTTCTCTGGTGGAATTCAGCCCTTCGCCACTGCCGAAGAAAGCAAAGCCATCAAAGTAGATGCAGAATCCCCCGTCACATTGAAAGTGATTGACGATGCAGGCAGTGTCAACATCGTTGGGGCAGATGTGAAAACGGTGCAGGTCAAAGTGGTTAAGATTGTCCATGGCTCCACACAAGCCCGGGCCGATGATGAATTGAAGAATGTTAAATACACTGTTGAGCAGGTCGGCAACAATATCATCCTGAAATATAAATTGCCAAACACAACCAGTTTTGACATTAACCTGGATACCATCGATTTCATTGTTACAGTCCCCAACGAAACCACAGTGGATGTGGAAACCAATCTGGGCGAAGTAACTGTTACAGGCATCAAGGGCAATGCGGTCATCATCAACGATTTTGGTGACGTGAACGTTGCAAACATCGAGGGCGGTGTGTCTGTTTCAAACAACAGCGGCGACGTAACTGCGGCATCCATCAAATCTGGCGCAGAAAATATTGAGCTGAATTCAGATTTCGGCGCAGTGACTCTTAAAGATGCCAGCGGCAACGATATCACCCTTGATTCAAACAGCGGCTCAATCACGCTCAGCGAAGTCCGTGCCGCGAGTGAAATAAACGCCAGGACCGATTTCGGAAACATCACTTTTGAAAACGGCTCTGCCAACTCACTTAGCGCTGAATCCAATAGCGGCGCTGTATCATTGGCGAAGGTGAAAGTCAGCAAGGAAATTAATGTACAAAGCGACTTCGGCGAAATCGAACTCATACTGGCAAGCGCTACATCTTACGACCTGCACACCAACAGCGGATCCATCACAGTGGATGGCGCAAAAAATACACTCAAAGCATACACCGATTTTGGAAACATTGAAATTACCAATGCTCAGGTGATCACACTTGACCTAAAGACAAATGGTGGTGCAATTCAATTTAGCGGTTCGCTTGGCAATGGTCCTCATTTTGTAAAATCTGATTTTGGTGAAGTAAGTCTTACCCTGCCCGCCGATACAAAACTGAACGTGGATCTCAAAACCGATTTTGGCGGCATCAGTTCAGATATCCCCCTCACCGTTACCCTGGACGGAAGTTCCGATAAAAACCATCAGGTTGGAACCATCAACGGCGGCGGCGACCAGCTCACCGTCAGCACGAATGGCGGAAGCATCTCGATCAAAACCTTGAATCCATAATCCAAAATATTTCAAAAGGAGAAAACTATGAACGACGATTTTATTCCAGTAATTGGTGTCATCGGCATCCTGATCGTGATCCTTGGGTTTATCACCATCATGCGCTACATCACCTTCAAGGAAAACCTTTATTTCGCAGAAAAAGGACTCTCCCATCCCGAACAAAAAAAAGGGAGTGGTCTCCTGCGTTGGGGCATCGTGATCACATCGCTCGGCATTGCCTTCACAATTGGACTATATCCCATCGGCTTTGTCTCAGGTGACGAATTCCCTCTTCACCTCGGACCGTGGATGCTGGGAGGCTTCTTGCCACTTTTTCTTGGCCTCGGGTTGGTCCTGCTCCATTACCTGACCGAAAAGGAATAAGCCTCTCAAAACCCATCCATTTGGGAAATTGTAATTATGTTTATAACCCTGATAGTCTTTGAGAGTCATGCGGGATAAAATTAGTTCCATAGAAGGAATTAATCAAAATGGAAATCCCAAGACACTGGCGCCTCAAAAAACAACGATATGGACTGATCGGCGAAGTTTGCCCTCACTGTGATTACAAGATTTTTCCCCCCCGCGATGTATGTCCAAATTGCGGCGACGAGGCAAAAGAACAATTTGCATTCAACGGTAAAGGTGAAGTCTATTCATTTACAACCGTTTATGAAGCCCCGGCTGGCTTTGACTCAAATGCCCCTTATACAGTCGCGATCGTGAAACTCGAAGAAGGCCCCATGCTCACCGCCCAGCTCACCGACATTGGCGAGCAGCCAATTGAGATCGGCATGCCCGTAGAAATGGTCACCCGCAAAATGCGCAACGACGGCGATGAACGAGGATTAATAGTGTATGGTTATAAATTCCGACCCGTCATGCATCACGCCTTCACAGTATAAATAATATCGGCTCTTTAACTAAACAGGACAGGCAAATTGCCTGTCCTGTTTTTTATATTCTGCTTTCAATAGACCTCTTGCGAAAGTCCGAAGTACCAAAGTAGGTCAGGCTTGCAGC
>JANODZ010000409.1:0-3802 GCA_031412935.1 Anaerolineales bacterium | reverse complement strand
GTAGCGAACTACGGGGCCGATTTCACAGCGGCTGTCCAATCCGGTCACGTCTACGGCGTGCAGTTCCACCCGGAAAAGAGCCACCACTTCGGCATAAAAATGTGGACTGAAGTCCGCACTCCAGTTTTTATAGAAAAGGTGAATTATGAAACATGATCTTTCCCGTCGTGATTTTTTAAAGGTTGCCGGCGTTGGGCTGGGCGCAATGGCATTTCGCCCCTTTAAAATTGAGACTTATTACGATCAACTTTATACCCCAAAACGTTTGCCACAATTTCCTGCCAGTGAAATCATCGGCCGGCTTGTGGACCAAACCGATATCAGAAGCCGCCCGACCAATGATCCGCTTTTGAACACCGCAATTGGCACCCTGCCCGCTGACACTTTGATCCCGTGGGAGCGTGAAGTGATCGGCAATGTGGTTGCGTTGACAAATCAAAAATATCTTGAAACCCCGCAAGGATTTATTTGGTCTTCGCGGGTTCAACCCACGCGGAATAATCCAAACATAGCGATCACAGAAATGCCCGCCGGCCAGGCTGGCTTTTGGGCTGAGGTAACCGTTCCATATGTTGAGCTTACACTTGAGGGTGCGCCAATTTCTCCATGGATTCAAAGTCATATTCAATATAACTTTCCGCCGCGCGCGTATTATGGGCAGGTGCTTTGGATCGACCAGATTCGTCAGAGCAGCGGTTTTGTGGAATATCGTTGGAATGAATCACTTGGCCATGGCTACGGGTTTGGCGATATTTATTGGGCAGATGGCGCCGGGCTTAAGATTCTCAGCGAGCAGGATGTAGCGCCGATCAGCCCAGAGATTGACCCCGCCGAGAAGAAGATCGTCGCAGACTTAACCTATCAGACCTTATCCTGTTTTGAAGGCAACAACGAAGTTTTCTTCTGCCGTATTTCCAGCGGTGCTGTTTATGATCCTGCAACTGGCGCAATATCTGAGGAGCGCGCAACCCCCGTCGGCGACTTGAATACCCATTGGAAGATCCTTTCGCTAAATATGAGCGGCGGCGGATCAGCTTCCGGTTATTCCACCCCCGCCGTTCCGTGGTCAACCGTCATTTCTGGAGAGGGGATTGCGATTCACGGCGCGTTCTGGCATAACGATTTCGGCGAGAGACGCTCGCATGGCTGTATTAATGTGAAACCTGAAGATGCCAAATGGATCTTCCGCTGGACGACTCCCTATATTTCTCTCGTCCAAAGCGAACAACGCATGACCTGGCCCGAACATGGCACCGTGGTCACAGTAAAAGAATTGAAGTTGTAATAAATCCAAATTCCCATCTTGCGGAATGCGCGTAAAATTTAACGCTAAGACGCGGAGTTGCAAAGTGAAAAAACATTAAATCTTAGAGAGTGTTTTTTAAGTCCAAGCATCACGTAAATCAAGAGCATTACCGCAGACGCTTCGCGCACTTAGTCCACACATTGTCCCGACGTTCTTTCGGGAGAGGTTTTTTAGGTTTTTTCTCCGTGATCTTATTGATCTCTGCGGTAAAAAAGCCTTTTAGAAACAGTCTCTAAGCGTCTTGGCGGCATCGCGATAATAATTATAATGAGGTACTAAATGGAAATTTCTCAAATCAGTGTTGGTCTCGCTTTTCTTGCAGGCTTGGCGTCTTTTCTTTCGCCGTGTGTGTTCTCGCTTGTACCCGCTTATGTCGGCTATCTTGGCGGGCGGGCGGCGGGCGGCGAAAATAATAGCGCCAATCGGTGGATCACTTTTAGCCACGGTCTTGCTTTTGTATTCGGCTTCAGCATGGTCTTTGTTTTGCTGGGAGTCTTAGCCGCTTTGGCGGGCGGTTTGCTGTATGACCTGCGTTACTGGCTGGCAAAGGTTGGCGGAATCGTGGTCATTATTTTCGGCTTGCATATGATTGGTGTTTTCCATATTCCCTTTCTTGCCTATGATACCCGCGTTCAACAGGCGCCAGACCCGAAATGGGGTTATATTTCTTCCGTCTTAATGGGCGTGTTTTTCTCGGCAGGCTGGTCTCCATGTGTCGGGCCGGTCCTGGGCACGATCCTCACGCTGGCGATCAATGGCGGGTCGATCGCGCTTGGGGCGGTGCTGCTTACCGCTTATTCAGCCGGACTTGCTATTCCATTTCTGGTCGCGGCGCTTGGCATTGGGTGGGTATCCACCATTTTGAAAAAATACGGCAAAACCATGCGCTATGTTGAGATTGCAATGGGTGTGATCCTGGTCATTATTGGAATCCTGCTCTTCACAGGTCTTTTCGAAATAATTGCCCAAAAAGGTCAATTCTTCTGGTTTGATTTCGGGATTTAAGAAAACCATTAAATCACAAAGTACACGAAGTACAAGAAGAAAAAAATAAGTGCATTTTCTTAGCATTTAAGTTTTTTTGCAGGATACAATTATGCTAAATGTGACTCTCTACACACAAAAGGATAATAAGTTCTGTGATGAAGTAAAAGAGAATTTGAAGGAATTGCAATCCCAATTTCCTCATCGCCTGGTGGAAGTCGACATTGAGTCAGATCAAGCCTTGATGGCAAAATATAGTTTGGATATACCCGTCGTGGAGGCTGGTCCCTATTCTCTAAAGGCTCCGATTATGAAGCAGAAGCTGAAAATAATCATCGGCGCGGCATTTGACCGTATGAATCAGCTTGAAAAACTGGATGACCCCATTTATATGTATCACAAGAAGAAAGGTGAAAAAGTGACAACCGGAGAACGCGTCTCGTTTTGGATCGCAAAGCATTATTTGTTAATGTTGAATTTGTTCATGTTAACTTATATCGGCCTGCCCTTCGCCGCGCCAACTTTAATGAAGCTCGGCGCAGAGTTGCCCGCCCGCGCCATTTACCGTATTTATAGTCCGCTTTGTCATCAGTTTGGATTTCGGTCATTCTTTCTATACGGCGAGCAGGCTTATTATCCGCTTGCCGAAGCAAATCTGGCTGGTGTAAAAACATTTGATCAGGTATCAGGTATTCCCAATCTTAACGATCCTTATAGTAATGCGCGTTTTCAAGCGCGCGCTTACACAGGCGATGAAACTGTTGGTTATAAAGTGGCGCTGTGTGAGCGTGACGTGGCGATCTATCTTGCCATATTGTTGTTCGGCATCACCTTTGGTTTAACAGGCCGCCGTATTAAATCATTGCATTGGGCAGTGTGGCTTCTTATCGCCGTAGCGCCAATTGGTTTGGACGGCTTCTCGCAGCTTTTTAGTCAATTCGATTGGCAATGGCTTGCGTCTGTCATTCCGTATCGTGAGAGTACCCCATTCCTGCGCGCCCTGACAGGCGGCCTTTTTGGTTTGTTGACCGCGTGGTTTGCGTATCCTAATATTGAAGAGTCCATGAACGACATACGCGAGAATTATATTAAAAAATCCGCTGTCATTGAGGCATCGAAGTAATGCCTTTTCACGAAAAAAATGGACTTCGTTATTTCAGCTTCGATATTTTTCCTAACGCGATCAAGCATGCGATCTTTACCCGACGCGGCGGAGTTAGCTCTGCTCCCTGGCATTCGCTTAATCTAGGCGGCTCAGTCGGGGATGACCCGGCGCGCGTAGCAGAGAATCGAATTCATGTATTTCAAACGATGGGATGTGAACCCGCATCCATTCATGACGTCTGGCTGGTGCACGGCAATAACATTGTCTACGCTGATGCGCCTCGTCCGCTCGAAGAACCTTCCGTCCAGGCGGATATTCTCTTTACAGACAATCCCCATGTCTCATTATTTATGCGCTTTGGCGATTGTGTGCCGATTATGTTTCACGATCCGCTAAAAAAAATAGTC
>JANODZ010000408.1:0-2362 GCA_031412935.1 Anaerolineales bacterium | reverse complement strand
AATGCTTTGGTGGGCAATGGTGTGTCGATGGTTACCTTATATTATATCAGGAGGTTCCAGGCGTTTTGTTTGGAATTATTTAATGAAACTACTGCCAGCCAAATTGATGTTTCAGAAGAGATTGGTGAGTTCTTTCATTCTGTCAGCAAAACATTCCTTCAGTTTGAATCTATGCTCAGTGGGGATGTAACTGATAAAGAAAGAAAAATAATCACTGATGCATTAGGAAACGCAGGAAGCAGTTACAGGGAGAAAATTTATAGCCAAGGTTTTTCCGGGAAAAAACAATCGATAAGTATAAATGAACTCACCGGTTTCTTTGCGTCCACATTAAAACATATTGACCATTCCACACGTAAAAATAAGCGTCCGGATAATTTATATAATGCTTACAACCTCATCACAATAAAAGACGATAGCGTTTCCATTCGGCATTTATACGAAATGCTGGAAGGACAGGTAGCAGTATTGAGTGCCGGTGTGTTAAATGCACAGGAAGCGAATGATGTATTGGATGCGTTAAAATGGAGCGCCATTTTCCGCAAGGATCAATATAGCTATATGCTGTATCCCGACAGGCAACTACCAAGATTTACAGAAAAGAATATTCTACCTGCCGCGATGGTCGAGAAAAGTCAATTGCTCAAAAAGCTTATTGCAGATAACAACAATAATATCATCTATAAAGATGTAGATGGAGTATATCATTTCAATGGTAATTTCAGAAATGCAGCAAGCCTGAAACAGGAACTTGATTCGCTAAAACAATACAGCAGCCTTGTAGAGCAGGATAGAGAGTATGTATTGCAGGCTTTTGAAAAAGTATTTGACCATCAGTCATTCACAGGAAGATCCGGAACTTTTTATGGATTTGAAGGCCTTGGCTGTATCTATTGGCACATGGTCTCAAAACTGTTACTGGCAATTAATGAGAATTATTTCCTCGCCTTACACAACAAGACAGATGAAGTACAGCTCGGCAGAATAGTGCAATATTATTATGATGTTAGAGCAGGCATTGGTTTAAATAAATCACCTGAATTGTACGGTGCATTTCCAACAGACGCCTATTCTCATACGCCTGGAAACGGCGGGGCCAAACAACCTGGTATGACAGGGCAGGTAAAAGAGGATATTATTTCCCGCTATGGAGAGCTTGGTATTATGGTTGAAAATGGGAAAATATCGTTTAATCCGGGCCTGTTAAGAAAAACAGAATTCCTAAAATCAAGCAAATCATTTGAGTACCTATCGATTCAAAAAGAAATCATACACATAGACTTACCGGCTAATGCTTTAGCATTCACCTTTTGCCAGGTACCATTCGTATATCATATTGCCGAAAAAAATTCTGTAAGAATTACAAATACAAAAGGGATATTGTCGGAAGCGGAAGGACTTGAAATTAATACTTTTGAAAGCAACGAAATATTTAACAGAACAGGGTTGATAAAACAGGTAGATGTGTACCTGAAGCCGGGATTGGAATAATCACTAATAAAGTGCACCACAAGATATTAATTCAAAGTGTATGAAAATATTTGTTTTTATTCTGATCTTTTGCAGTTTTTCATTCACTACTTATTGCCAGGCAGATATTGTCACCATAGACAAGAATAAAACTGAGATTAAACTCAAGGTCAATGGGAAAGACCTTATGATCAATGGGATGAACTGGGACTATTTTCCTGTAGGGACAAATTATTCCTATAACCTTTGGGCCCAGAAAGACAGTATAATCCGGGAACAGTGGGATCGCAACTGGTGGCACGTACTCGATCACCACATCCACGTTTACCGAAGGCGTTAAGTCGATCACGGCAAGGGCGAGCGACCTCGCGCTCAATACGGGTGCCCCATCCGCGGCCACCGCGATCACGATCGACACCACGGCGCCAGCGACGCCTGGCGCGCCCGTGCTCGCCGCTGCGAGCGACACGGGCCGCAGCAGCACGGACAAAATCACTAGGATCGCTACCCCAACGTTCACGGGCACGACAGTAGTCGGCACGATTGTCACGCTCTTCGACGGGGCGACGGCCGTTGGCAACGTCACGGCCGCGACAACCACCTACACAATCACCACGAGCGCGCTAGCAAACGGCGGCCGCGTCATTACGTCGAGGGCATCGGACATCGCAGGGAACTTCTCCGCCGCATCCGCCACCAACACCGTCACGATCGATACGGTCGCGCCCGCCGCGCCCTCGACGCCAACGCTTGCCGCAGCAAGCGACACCGGGCGCTCGACCACCGACGGCATTACGCGGGATACCACAATTACCGTCACTGGCTCGAACGAGGCTCTCGCAATCGTCACCCTGTTCGCCAACGCCGTGAGCGTGGGCACACAAACCACCGC
>JANODZ010000407.1:0-8250 GCA_031412935.1 Anaerolineales bacterium | reverse complement strand
GGGCCCAATCGGGTTGAATTTCCAGGAAGGTATTTTTATCAATGATCTTTTCTATCACCTGATGCATCACATACGGCTCCGCCGCATCCAGCGGAATTGCATGATTGAGTTCTTCATCCATGCGGGAGAGAGAATCAACAGGTTGAACATATGGAGGATTTTCTATGTTGTTCGAAGGCAAATAAGAAAGGAAATGCCTTGCCATGTTTAGGGCAGCGGTTTCACCCGCTACACTCAAATGCGCCACCCCGCTGATGGAGTTATGCACCACCGAACCGCCGAGTGACTCCGCATCAATCACTTCGCCAGTTACAGCCTTGATCACTTCTGGTCCGGTCAGAAACATGAATGATTGCTTCTCGACCATAATGACAAGATCTGTCAAAGCAGGAGAGTAGGCCGCGCCTCCCGCGCATGGTCCGAGCATAACACTCACTTGCGGAACCACGCCCGAGTATTGTGCGTTGCGTCTGAATATTTCAGCGTAACCGCCCATCGAGCGCACACCTTCTTGAATGCGCGCTCCCCCAGAATCAATCAGTGAAATGAACGGCACCCCATTACGGACAGCCAGATCCATCACGCGGCATATTTTGTGTGACTGCATTTCGCTCAGCGTGCCGCCGTAAATTGTAAAATCCTGTGAATATAAGTAAACGGTTCGCCCGTTGATCTGTCCGTAACCAGTGATCACCCCGTCACCATAAAATTTTTCCTTTAGCAGATCCAACTCGTCGCCTTGATGCGTGATGAAAGGTTCGATCTCATTGAAAGTGCCTGGGTCGAGCAATAACTCAACCCGTTCACGAGCCGTTAACTTTCCTTTTGCACGTTGTTTTGCATTTCTCTCACCGCCGCCGCCTTCAAGTGCCTTGGCTCTTATCTTGCGTAATTCCAATATTCGCGGATCTTCATTGGTCATCGGAATACCTCACACTCAAGAGTATACCGATGCGCCGGTAGAGGAACCAGTGATGGAGGTCATGCAGAAAAGAGGACAATCCGCCTCATATTTAACGGATAATTGATTCTGATTAATGAATGGTTACTGCCTTTGGCCCGGTTCTCGTTAACAAAAACCGAAGCAGATAGGTTTCAAACTGTAAGGCTGCCACCCAAAACGTCCTCGGTCAACTGTTTATTATATGATTATCCATTTAACAAAATGATTTCCCGCTGTGGTTGGCTTAAATATTCTGCGCCGTTGGTTGTCATTAATACATCTTCTTCAAACCCCATATACCCTTGGCCGTCAACTGCTAAACCCGGTTCAATGGTTTATGCTTTCGCGGATCTTTTACTAAAAATATAAGAATGCCGGTCATGACAATGGAGAGCACGATCGAAATTGAAAATGTTGGGATGAAGCCCGCCGAATCCACGATCCAGCCGCCGATCAAGGGGGCGATGATGGTGGCGGGGGCGGTCAGCGTTTGCGAGAGCCCGATGTAAAGCGGGCGTTCGGCTTCGGTACCGAAATCCACCGTCATCGTCATGCCGATTGTCCAAACCGATACGTTGGTGATGCCTGCCAGCAGGAAGATGGGGTAGAACCATAGGATGGAAGTGGCGAGCCAGGCGAGGATCGAACTTAATAACGCGGCAAAAGCGCCGATAATCAGCATGGAGCGATGTCCCCAGCGGTCACCGAGCCAGCCCATGCCGATATTGGCGACGGTCTGTGAGATGGTGAGCGTGGCGATCAGGAAGCCGGAGGTCACGACGTTCATGTTGAATTCACGCAGCGCGTAAATAATGTAGAAGGAAAATCCCATCGTGGCAAACTGCGCAATGAAACGCGTAAAAAGAAACCAGTTGAAGTTTTTATCACGCTTCAGTATTAATTTAGAGTCATCCCAAAAATGCGTTTGAACTTCGGGGATGATCTTTTCGGTGTCTTCGGGTTCGCGTGTTGCGGCGAGAGCGAACCATGATAAGGTGAAGAAAATGCCTGCGATGAAGAAGCAGACCGCAAAGTCAAAAGGGGCGGGGAGATAGTCGAGCAGATATCCTGCAACGATAGCCGATCCGCTGAGGGCGAGGTTCGCGAGTCCGGCCTGAAATCCAAAGAATGTGCCGCGTGATTCAGGCGGAATGATCTTTGAGATCATGCTTGTCCATGAGTTGGCGGTGAATCCGCCGCCAAGTCCCTGCCAGACGAGCAATGCAAAGCTGATGATCAATGCGGCGCTTTTGCCGATGACAGGTAGCAATAACGCGAGGACGGCAAATCCTAAAAATGGGATACGTTCGTGGATGGTCATCAACAAGACATTGTGTTTATATTGACGCAGGCGCGAAACGTAACTAGCTGTAAAGAGCTGTGGGAACAGCCAGCCGGCGGAATGGATGGCGGGGACAAGCCCGATCAGCAGGGCGGAGTTGGTCATGCTGGTAAAGAAGAGCGGGAGTATGCCGCTGAAGGATGCGAAGCCGAGCGCAGTACCAAACAGTCCGCCGTCCCATAAGCCGACAGTGATATTGTGTTTCAGATTATGGCGGATGTCTTTTTCCAAAGTGGTTAGGGTCAGCATGAATTGATTTTACCATTCGAGATTTTGGGTCTTGACAGATTCTGTGGATTGCGTAAAATAATAACGAACGTTCGTTCACTTTTAATGAGAGAAATAAAACATGCCCTCGAAATCGAAAGATGCGCCAAAGAAAGGCGAAATTACCCGCGTTGCCATTGAAGATGCCGCAATCGGATTATTCATGAAACACGGTTATCACGCCACGTCCATGCGCCAGATTGCAGAGCGGGCAGGTCTTGCATTGGGCGGCATCTATAATCATTTCGCCGGCAAGGACGAGCTCTTTGAAGCGATTATTGTGGATAAACATCCATATAAAAAGATATTGCCTTTGGTCTTGGAGGCAAAAGGGGATAATGTTGAAGAGTTTTTGAAAAATGCGATGCGCGTTGCCATGACCGAACTTGGCAAGGAACCCTATTACATCAAGTTAATGATGATCGAGCTGGTTGAATTTAATGGGAAACATGGCGCAGCGCTGATTAAAGAGATCGGACCCAAGGTATTGCCTGTTTTTGAACAGATCATTAAAGCGAGAAAAAATCTGCGTGTTACCAATCCCGCCATGCTGATGCGGATTTTCTTTGGCATGGTGCTTTCCTATTTTATGACCGATATGATCATGTCAAATTCCATGGTTGGCAAACTGATGCCGAAAAACCCGATGGATGTCTACGCGGATGCTATTTTGCACGGCGTTCTAAAACCAGAAATTTAGTTCAAAGACTTCTTAACACAAAGGTCACGAAGGAAAATCAAACCCTTTTTGAATTAATACCTTGTCCCTCCCTTGTATACATCGTGTCCTTTGTGTTTAATTATTATTTGAGGAAAACTTATGTTCAATTCCCGTATCTCCTCCATTATCCGCAAAGAGTTCCTGCAGCTCTTTCGCGACCCGCGCACACTCGCCCTGGCGGTGGTCATTCCGATCGTGCAATTGTTTTTGTTGGGATACGCCGCCACTTCCGATGTGCGCAATATTCCTCTGGCTGTTTGGGACCAGAACAAAACGCCCCAGTCGCGTCATTTGCTAAATGCCTTCCGCGCCGCTGATTATTTCACCATTGATTATTTCGTCGGTTCAACTGACGAATATAAAAAACTGATCGAGGCTGGTGATGCGCGGGTCGCTTTGGTTATCCCTCCAGATTATGACATCCGCGTGCTGGAAGGTAATGCACAGGTCTTAATGATATTGGATGGTTCAGATGCAACCATTGGCGCTACCGCACTTTCGACAGCGCGGTTGGTGGGCCAGTCTTATGGCACGAAGATACTTAGCGAGCAGGCCTCCCAAAGCGGCCATGCCGCGCCCCGGCCGCCTGTCGAAGTCCGCACACAGGTTTGGTACAACCCCGATCTCAATTCTGCCTACTTCATGATTCCTGGCGTAATTGGCATGATCCTTTCCTTTATTACCACCATTCTTACTGCCACCGCCATCGTGCGTGAACGTGAACGAGGCACCATTGAGCAGCTTATAGTCACGCCCATCCGCTCATGGGAATTGGTGCTCGGAAAATTATTGCCTTATGTCATCCTTGCTTTTGTGGAAACTTTTGAAATTATTCTTATTGGGCGTTATTGGTTTGGTGTGCCGGTGCGCGGCAGTCTTACGTTGATCATTTTTACATCAGGTTTATTCCTTATGTCGAGTCTTGGCATTGGCTTATTCGCATCCACCATCGCCAACACACAACAGGAAGCCATGCTGACCGTGATGATGTATAACCTGCCAAGTCTTTTTCTTTCAGGTTTTTTCTTTCCGCTTGAAGCCATGCCCAAATTTTTACAAGTGGTATCGTATGCAATTCCGCTTCGTTATTATCTGGTTGTCATTCGCTCGCTCTTATTAAAAGGAGTCGGCCTTCAAGCCATTCAAAATGAAGTCATCGCGCTCGCTATTTTTGGAACTGTCATTATGACCGCCGCTGCGCTGCGTTTCCGCAAGAGACTTGATTAATATATTAAAGGAGAATTTCCATGATTCATAAACTTCCCCGTCCCGTTATTGCAATTGTTGTACTGGCTGTCATCACCGTCCTTTATTTTGGACTCGCGAATCTAAAAGGCAATGGCAATGGCGACTTAACCGCCTCAGGCTCGATCGAAGCAACCATCGTAAATATCTCGCCTGAGCTTGCCGGCAAAATTTTGAAAGTGGACGTTGTTGAAGGTATGCTGCTAAAGACGAATGATCCGCTTCTTCATCTGGACCCCAGCCTGCTGACTGCCCAACGAGCCGTTGCCTCCTCCCAGGTGGATTCTGCCAGCGCCGCCCTCGCATCCGCTCAAACCAAATATGATCAAACCCTGCAAGCCGCGCTCTCTGCACAGGAATCCTTGCGCGCAAAAGACTGGCGCGTCTCTGCGCCTGATGAATTCAATCAACCTTTATGGTATTTTGAACAATCAGACCAGCTTGCTGCTGCGCAAATCGAAGTGGATGCCTCAGAAGTTGCGCTTGGTGAAGCATTTGACAATCTCGATCGGGTCATTAACGACTTGAACAATGCGCAATATGTCGACGCTGAAAAGACACTCTCCGAAGCGCACGCTGCATTTCTTGTTGCCGATAAAGTTAAAGTGCAGGCTGAGAATGCTGTCGAAGGTGGATCCATTCAAGATGCCGCTTACGATTATTACAACAATATTTTAGATGAATTGGAACGAGCTCAAGCCGATTTCAATGCGCTTACCAATGATCAGGCGGAAGATGATATCAAATACGCGCGCGGACAAGTCGTCGTTGCACAACAACGCTACACTGCCGCATATTCTCGCTTGCTCTCATTACAAACAGGCGCACAATCTCCGGTTGTGATATCGGCGAAGAACGCCCTCGATCAATCGCTCTCAGCGGTTCAACAGGCGCAGGCTAATCTTAATCTTCTTGATACGCAGATTGATAAACTGGATGTCTTCGCAATGATGGACGGTGTCATTCTGACACGTAACGTGGAGCCTGGCGAATTTGTCCAAGCGGGTGCAGTCGCCTTAACCATGGCAGACTTGACAGACTTAACCATCACCGTTTATGTCCCCGAAGACCGTTACGGAAAAATCAGCCTCGGGCAAACCGCCGAGGTGCGCGTGGATTCCTTTCCAGGGCAAACGTTCACCGCCACTGTCGTCCATATTGCCGATCAAGCTGAATTTACCCCGCGCAATGTCCAAACGGTTGAAGGACGCAGCTCCACTTTTTACGCCATTAAGTTAAAGGTTAATAACAGCGATGGGAAGTTGAAGATCGGCATGCCAGCGGATGTGGTTTTTAAGTAACGTTAAAACGACACGACGTTCAAACGTTTCAACGTTATGACCTTTTGGAGAAATAATGTCAACCATTACACGGTTTGAAGATATTGAAGCATGGAAAACAGCGCGTGAATTAACGCGAATGGTTTATGCGTTTACCGAACAGGGAAAGTTTGCCAAAGATTTTGGATTAAAAAATCAGATTCAACGCGCATCAGTTTCGGTAATGAGCAATATTGCTGAAGGATTTGAGAGTCGTACTCAACCACAATTCGTTGAATATCTTGGCAGGGCAAAAGCTTCTGCAGGTGAAGTGCGTTGCCAGTTATACGTTGCGATTGATTTGCAATACATCACCCAGGAAAATTTTATGCAGGTATTTGACTTTGCAGATAAATCGTCCCGTCAAATCGCGCGTTTTATGAGTTATCTAGAAAGTCATCCCCAAGCCCACGGTGTTCGCGATGAAGGTGCTGAATATGAATTCTAACGTTTTGACGTTCGAACCTGCAAACGTTCCAACCCTTGTACAAGCAACAAATTTACACAAATCGTTCCGCAATGTCCATGCGGTGGATGGCGTTGACCTGAACATTAAATCGGGCGAGATCTACGGGCTTGTCGGTTCTGACGGCGCGGGAAAAACCACGACCATGCGCTTGCTGGTTGGCGCGTTGTTGCCCACTCAAGGCGAGGTCAACATCTGCGGCTATGACCTGCGAAAACAAGTGGAATTGGCGCGTTCAACCATTGGGTATCTCTCGCAAAGATTTTCCATGTACGAAGATTTAACTGTTTTGGAAAATATCCGCTTCTTCGCCGAAATACGCGGACTCTCCTCCACAGAATGGCTTCCGCGTTCGATGGAAATTCTTGAATTTGTCGGACTCGATAAATTCAAGGATCGCCGTGCTGGTCAACTCTCAGGCGGTATGAAACAAAAACTTGGCTTGGCCTCCGCGCTGGTCACACGTCCGCGTTTGTTATTGCTCGATGAACCTACTACAGGCGTGGATCCTGTGACACGCCAGGATTTTTGGCAACTGGTAATTAAATTAGTTTCGACTCCTCTCACTAACTCTCCCCCAATTTTCGGAGAAAATGGGGGGATGTCCGAAGGACAGGGGGGCGGTGTTTCAGTAATCATCTCCACCCCTTACATGGACGAAGCCTCGCGCTGTCATCGTGTTGGATTTATGAAATCGGGTAGGATCATCGCCGAAGATACGCCGTCAAATTTGCGCGCGCGCTTCAATAATCGTGTGCTCGAATTGCGCGGCTCGCCGATTAATAAATTGCGTCACATCGCGCATCAAGATGAAGATGTGGAGGATGTCGCGGCGTTTGGCGATAAGTTACATGTGCGCGCTCGCGCAGGCAAAGTCGAGCTCGTTATGAAACGCCTGCCCGATCAGATCAAATCTGCGGGCGGGGTGCTGACGGAATTGCGCGCCATTCCGTCCACGCTCGAGGATGTTTTCATTGCATTATCGGAGTCTACTCATGAATGAGCCAGTGATCGTTGTAGAAAATCTCACGAAACGGTTCGGCGATTTTGTCGCAGTGGATCACATCAACTTTGAAGTGCGGGCCGGCGAGGTGGTTGGCTATCTCGGTCCGAACGGCTCGGGCAAAACCACCACCATCCGCATGTTGCTTGGCTTGCTGAAACCCAGCGGCGGCAAGGCCACAGTCCTCGGTTATGATGTTATCAAAGAAAGTGAAGAGATCCGCGCGCGTGTTGGTTACATGTCGCAAAAATTTGCCATCTATGATGACCTAACGACTCTCGAAAATTTGACATTCTATGGCGGTGTGTATGGGATTAATGACAAAGCCCGCATCCGGCATACCCTGGAGCTGGTCGGACTCAAAGGACATGAATCCACGCTGACAAGGGACTTGTCCACAGGCTGGCGTCAACGGCTTTCGCTGGGTATCGCGCTGGTGCACGAACCGAAATTATTATTCCTCGATGAACCCACTTCAGGCGTGGACCCAACTGCCCGCCGCGCTTTCTGGGATTTGATCTACGAACTCGCAGAAGGCGGTGTGACCATTTTAGTCACCACGCATTATATGGACGAAGCCGAATACTGTGAGCGGGTGGGTGTCATGCGCGATGGAAAATTACTTGCAATCGATACCCCAACCAACCTAAAGAAAAATATGATCACAGGAGATGTCTGGGAAGTGTACGCGCAGCCGCTTGAGCGCGGGCTGGAGATCCTCTCCGCGATGCAAGGCGTGGAACGCGTCGGGTTGGCGGGGGATCATTTACGCACGATCAGCTCACAGGTAAATGAAGAAGCGATGCAAAGCTTATTAAGCAGGGCAGGTATCAGCGTGGAAAAAATTGAAAGAGGCGAACCCACCCTCGAGGATGTCTTCCTGTCGCTGGCCCGTTGAAACCATGTTTAAAAGTTGGCAGGTTTGAACGTTTCAACGTTCAAAC
>JANODZ010000406.1:0-2711 GCA_031412935.1 Anaerolineales bacterium | reverse complement strand
CTGCGCTTCTTCATTAGTATTGTGAGAAAGCGAAGAATCAATTTCTTTTCTCAATTATTACTTAAAGAATTACCAATCGTATTTATATATTGCACCCTTGTCATCCACTGGATATTTGTTATCTACATAGGCGGTGACTGGATGCCGAACGCCAGATTCCTGTCACATTTCATTCCACTCTTGTTGGTGCTTTTGGTTGTGCTGTTTTCGCAAGTGGCTATGAAGCTATTGCCTAGTAAAAAATCGCCGACTAAGAATGCAGCCATCTTTTTAATAAGTATTTTCTTTTTTAGCGCCTATTATAGTTTTAATGCGATCAACTCCATATTCTCATACCAGATCCAATTGAAATTACAGGGCGCCGAGGAACATGCGCTTTCGGGCATGGCAGCCCTGTTAAATCAATTAGCTGAAGGCAAAGAGTCAGTTGTTGCATGCAGCGACATCGGAAGGATGGGATACTACTTCAAAGGCAAAGTAATTGATTGGTGGGGATTGGCAGATGAAGAGGTGACACAAAAGGGCCAAGCATTAGGACAAATTGATCCCGCCCTCATCCTGCGGCGAAAGCCTGATTTCATTGTATTATATTCCAATGAACCTATACTTAGTTCAAATTCCATGCAGAACAATATGGCCGTATATTCCAAGGTTTTTTTTGACAACCCTGACTTCCTGTTGAATTATCAACAAATTGATTCATTGTTTTTTTGGAACAGAAGATGGCACGTTTTATTTCAGAGGCGACCGAATAGGATTTTGCATCTTAGTGGAAGAGCCGGCCATTGATTGCCAAGAACAAGAGAATTAATACCAGTACAACAAGGAAAAGGGACCATAATTATGATTGAAGCTCCAGTTACAGACCCGTTTTATTAACACTGTTGAATAACGAGACAGCCGCCCCATTATTTGAAGAGGCAATTGCAAGATTCAAATGTAATCATTAAAGGTGCGCGGACTTCACTCCGCAGTTCCACCAAATAATCCGTTGTAAAGGTATCACAAATTGTCTGCCGAAATCATAATTCGTCCAGCATCACCGGAAGATTTCAAAGCCTACCCTGAATTACGGCTGGAGGCTCTGAAAATCACCCCGATGTTTTCGGGATGGATTATGCCGAAGCGGCTTCAAAGACTCATGAATATTGGGAAAATACGTTAAAGTTCAACACAGAAGAAAAAGCTCTTTTTTTCGCGGTCCAAAGTATACAGCTGATCGGCATGACGGGTATTTATCGGAATATGTCTCCAAAAACAAGACATACCGCCGCCATTTGGGGTGTTTACGTCAAACCCAATTGGCGCGGACGGAATATATCTGAGCGGTTGGTTCGCGCCTGCCTGGGCTGGGCAAAGGAACAAAATATCGTCATTGTAAAACTGGCGGTTGTTACGAATAACATTCCCGCAATCCGCTGTTATGAACGATGCGGTTTTACCGTTTACGGCGCCGAGCCGAAAGCCATTATCCATGACAGCGTTTATTACGATGAGTATTTAATGTCATTTGAATTGAAAGGAGAATAGCACATGTCCACTGAACAGGAAATCTTGACCCTCAAATCAAGAATCAACGAACTGGAAGACCGCCTGAAATATTTATACCGGCACCTGAGAATCGAATATTCAGACGACCCCGATGCCCCCAACCGAAAAGTGATTGAGGCTCTAAAAACTGGAAACAAAATTGAAGCGATAAAAATCTACCGAGAAATCCACAACGTGGGGCTGGCCGAAGCAAAACAGGAGGTGGATGGAATGGAGTCCAGGCTGGGTTTGTAGGGATTTTTGTCAAAAAAAATATAACCACGAAGACGCGAATACCTTAATGATTCTTAATGGTTTTCTTGGCGGGACTTCGTTACTTCGCGGCAAATCTTTTCTACAAAACCTTCTTCGCCTCATTCCATAAAATATCCATCTCTTCGAGCGTCATCTCCGATAAATTCCTGCCCTGTTTCTTTGCGCCCTGCTCCACATAAGAAAATCTTTTCTTGAATTTCATATTCGTCCCCCGCAAAGCGGACTCTGCATCCACCTTCTTCCAGCGCGCCAAATTTACCAACACAAAGAACAGATCCCCCAGTTCCTTAGCCACTTCATCAATATCGTGTGCCTGTTTGATCTCTTCGATCTCTTCGCGGACTTTATCCAACACGCCATCTACTTCCGGCCAATCAAAACCCACACGCGCGGCGCGATCTTGATATTCCTGAGCCTGGGTCAACGCAGGCAATGCCAAAGAGATACCATCCAACAATCCTTTCTCCTCCTTCTTTTCCCCCCTTTCCTTTTCTTTCAACTTCTCCCAATTTTGCAAAACCCCATCAACACTATTTATTTCCAGATCCCCAAATACATGCGGATGACGGCGCACGATCTTGTCATAGACACCTTTGATCACCTTGTTCATTGAAAATGAATCTGTCTCACTTGCAATTTGGGAATTCAGCACAATTTGTAGAAGCAAATCACCAAATTCCTCACGCATACCCACGGAGTCATTCTCATCCATGGCAGCCAGGGTTTCATAAGCTTCTTCGAGCAAATGCGTTCGCAGAGATTGGTGAGTCTGTTCCTTATCCCACGGGCAGCCATCCGGCGCGCGTAAGTGCGCCACGATCTCGGCGAATGATTCAAACGATGTCCCCTCTCCTAGTGATGGAATATATTGGCAGGTTGCAGGTTGAAAGTTGAAAGTTGAAGAT
>JANODZ010000405.1:0-11390 GCA_031412935.1 Anaerolineales bacterium | reverse complement strand
TTTCTTGGCTCCTGTAACATCAATGCCGCAAATAAAAGCTCGAACCCGGCGCCGACCCTGGGGTCTGTCTCCATACCCATCGAACAAACACCCCTCCCCACCCGTCCGATCTATAAGCCTGGTGAGCTTGTTGATTACATTGCACAAAGTGGAGACACACTCCCCGCTCTTGCGGCGCGCTTCAATACAACCATCAACGAAATCATGGAAGCTAATTCTCAAATTCCACCGGAAGCCACCACCCTGCCGGCGGGTATGCCTATGAAAATTCCGATTTATTTTGCCGCGCTTTGGGCCAGCTCATTTCAGATCATACCGGATCACGCATTCGTAAATGGACCAACCGTCAGCGGATTCAATACCGCGGCCTATATTAAATCTCAGCCGGGTTGGTTAAAAGATTATCGCGTTTACGCAGGCAAGGAATGGCGCAATGGCGCAGAGATGGTTGATTATATTGCCACGAATTACAGCATAAATCCACGGCTGCTCCTGGCAATACTCGAATATCAAGGCGGCGCGCTCACACAAGCTGCGCCTCCAGTTAAAAAGAATTTGCTTGGCTTCTCACGCAGATATTGGGAATCTCCCTATCTTCAACTGGTGATCGCCGCAAATACACTCAACAACGGGTATTACGGCTGGCGGATTGGAAGTTTGCTCGAATTTAAAGATACTGCCAACATCCTCATCAGACCCGACCCGTGGCAGAATGCCGCATCGGTCTCGATCCAATATTATTTTTCAGAAATTTCCGCAGGGGATAAATACACAAGCGCCAGCGGACCTGAAGGCTTGATCCGGACATACGAGGAACTTTTTGGCAACCCATGGAATGACTCTTTCATACTCATACCAGGCAGTTTGCTACAACCCATTTTTCAACTTCCATTTCCAGTTGATCAGGTTTGGTCTTATACCGGCGCGCCCCATACCGGCTGGGGAAATGGCGAACCCCTGGCCGCAGTTGATTTTGCCCCTCCATCCGACAAATCGGGTTGTTTCATCACCGCTGATAAGAACTTTGCAACCGCCATGGCTGACGGTCTGGTCGTTCGCTCCGGCAAAGACGGAGTAGCTCTTGACCTTGATAAAGATGGAAATGAACGAACCGGTTGGGTTATTTTTTATTTACATCTCTCTGCCAAAGACCGCGCCCCGCTTGGCGCAGAATTAAATGCCGGCGATAAGATCGGGTATCCATCCTGTGAAGGCGGCCATTCCACAGGCTCACACACGCACGTTGCCCGTAAATATAACGGTGAATGGATCATAGCCGACAGCCCAATTCCTTTTAATATGAACGGGTGGATAACCCATAACGGAAGCAGGGAATATCTCGGCACACTGACCAAAGGCGGGGCAACGGCTACCGCGTGCGAATGTGGCGACATTTACACAACCATCCGCGGCAGCTATCCGTGAATTAAGTTGTACATCATCAGACAGGTTTGCGTAAGATAAAAAATATTACACTTCCGCTTCTTTTACAATATACACCCCTTCTTTTATCATGGTTTTCCCGTCCTCATTAAGAATCTTGTAAATCAACTGTATCGGAAATGCCTTACCCAGCATCGCCTGGGCCGGACAATATTTTTCAGCTGAAAGTTCAATCGCGCGCATCAGTGCGATTTCATCTATGTTCCTACCCGCCACTGCATATTCGATCACAGCCGCGGAGAATACTTTTGGATGCTCCATTCTCCGCTCCGCGTGGATCTTGATTTTAAAATCCGTAACTGCCTGCTTCTTTTTTTGCAAAATGGATATCACATCCATCGCGGTACAGCCAGCCAACCCAAGCAGGATAAATTCCATGGGGCTGCCCGCACCGTTTTCACCGCCAACGGCTGCCTCTGCATCTAATTGCTGTACGAAACCAGAATTGCCTGCGCCTTCAAAAGCCATTTTGCCTTTCCAATTGAGTGACACATCCATGTCTTATTTACTCCTCTATTAACTCCGGCACGTATTTTTCGAGATTCTTTTTCGAAATACCGCCGATCCACATCAAGCGCACAATTCCATTTCGATCGATCACATAGGAACTGGGTAAATTTGTGGTATTGAATTTACGCTGGGCGAGATAATCAATATCCAGCAAAATTGGGAAGGTCAGGCCGAATTCATTAATGAACGGTTCCACAATCTCCGCGGTTTCTTCCTGGTTGATCGCGATCAATACGAATCCATCAGCATTATATTTATCATAAAAAGCCTGCAAAGTTGGCATTTCCTGCCTGCAGGGCGGGCACCAGGTAGCCCAAAGATTAACCAACACGACACTGCCGAGGTGGTCTTTCAAGGAAACAGGTTTTCCTGAAAGGTCTACAAGAGTCAACTCGGGGGCGGGAAAATCTACTTTCACGGGAACAACTGAAAAGTCCCGGTTTGAAGCTGCGGATTTGTTCAACAGCATAAATAGCATTATCCCGATCGAGACGAAGCCCGTACCGATCAGCAACATGGAATAAATACGCGCATGGGAAAGTTGTGTTGCAGGTGTCATCTTATCCAGCTATGGATCAGGAGTTGTCTCAAATATTCTGGAAATAAAATTGGCAAGAAGGTTGAAAATAAACATTTTCACAAAGTATAATCGAACAAAGAGAACAATAAAAAATATTAGGAAATATGTCACATAATTCGGGATGTTCAGCACTGGAAAAGTAACCAAGCGTTGGGTAGGATTCACCCAAATGCGTGAGTCATTTTCAGACATTCTCTTCTTCCAAAACCTTGAGCCTGGTCAAATTACCGTCCTTAAGCCGCTCTTCGAAAACTACACATGCCCGCCCGACACGACAATCTTTGAACAGGGCGAGCCTGCAAGTTATTTGTATTATCTGCTGACTGGCGATGTCGCAATTCAATATAAACCGTACGATAGTCCGCTGATTACATTAACCAGACTGCACAGTGGCGATGTATTTGGCTGGTCGGCAGTAATTGGAAGTTCTAACTATACATCCAGTATCATAAGCGAAACGCAGGTCGAAGCATTAAGAATTAAAAGTACCGATCTTTTGACTTTAATCAACGAAGACCCTGATACCGGTAAGATCATCATCGATCGCATCGCCAGCATTGTATCTTCCCGTTGGAAAAATGCGAATGCTCAGGTTCAAGCCCTTTTGATTTCCCATCATAATAAGTGATCAGGAATTTCCTCATGATGAATAATGAAACGATCAGCCAGGAAGATCAATTGCGCGGATTGATCGAAAATTTGAGCGCTTATGTGGAACAATTCCATGGCGGCACGGTTGAGTTTGTTTCCTTTCAAGGAAATGTTTTAAAAGTTCACCTCGGCGGAGCCTGCCTGAATTGCCCGCTCCTGCCTTCCACCTTGCATGGCTGGGTTGCGGGAACAGTTCATCAATTTTTTCCGGGTGTAGAAGTGGTTGAAGAAAGGTAATTCCATTTCTTAATAAAGGAAAGAAATCAAACATTCCTGCAAGGTGCGGGAATGTTTGATTATGAACTTCTATATATCAGACTGCTTCCATAAATAGTTGAAGGGCGGGTTTTTAACCCGCCAAAACTCATATCATTATAAATTGTCAGGCTACAAGCCTGACCTACTTTGGTACTTTGGACTTTCGCAAGAGGTCTATTTATAATTTATGTTTTATTGGTGAAATATTTGAATAGAAGAAAACTGCCGGCGACGATCAAGGCAACCGCCCAAAGATAGTTGGCAAAATCCAAAAGGGAGGCGATGCCAAGCAATCCCATAATACCCAGAATGAGGGCGGGATAGTAAGCCCAGCGCAAGCCGGTCATTAAGGCAACGAGCAGGAATGTGATCGCAAGACCAAAAAAGAAAAAGCCTACGGTTTGAAATTCACCGAACCTTGGTGCGGCAATGGTAACGCCCGCAAGCGTGGCTAACACACCTGCTGGTATTAACGCCCACCATCTTTCGGCGCGATCCGTAAGAAAGACGATCAAGAATGCAAGCCCGATGCCGCCGAGAAAGAGTGCGTCTCCTAAATCTTCATATTGTTGAGATACCACCATCAATACCGCAAGGGCTGTCAACACGCCGGCGGGGATAACTGCCCACCACCTTTCTATTCGGCTCGTAAAATAAACAACCCAAAATGAAAGTCCGATGCCGCCGAGAAAAATCGCACCTTCAAAATCTTCAAACGATTCGGGAAGTAGAATCAAGGCTCCAAGCGCAACCAGCGTGAAACCGGGGATTGCGCTCCACCAATTCCCGCTGATAAGCAGCGTGAGAAATATCAACCCGACTGCGAGGAACAGTCCGCCCCAAAAAATATCGGGAACATTGTTGAGATAACCCATGGTCTGTAACAACGCCAGCACACCGCCTGTCAGCAGTAAAAACCCAAATACAATTCTCGGATCAAATCGTTTCATATCGAACTCCTATTTTATTGCCGGGTTGAAAACCCAACCTACTTAATTTTGAATGAAGCCGCGCCCGCAAACAAATTCATTGGCACGCGCAGGTTAATCTCCCTTGTTGCGGTATGAACGATAAAGACCGCTGCCGAGCACCCACAAGCCCAGCAAGATCAACATGATCGCAGGGACATAATTCCCAAGCATCGCCCAACCGCCGAAGAATGAGGAAAAGACGAGAAACAGTATTGTACTGAAAACCATCATATTGAGACCGCGCTTTATATTATGGGCGGTGTTATCTCCAAGCAACCCTGCAATAATTGAACCAATACCAACAAATCCCAATACAAGAAACCACATATACCAGTCGGCATTACTGCCGATGTTTTCAAAATAGTAAAAGATGCCGCCAATCCCCGTGACCACTGCGGCAGGAACGGCCAAACCAGGCTGGCCAATTACAAGACCAACAATTAATATTCCCGCGCCGATCAAAAACATATTCATCGGCCATTCGGTATATTTTTCAAATATCGAGTGAAAGGCTGGCACGCTTTTATCGAGCAGGAACCACGCGCCAAGCAAAATTAAAATAACACCGAGTGCAAGTTGTGTGCGACCATTTCTGTTCATGTGACATTCTCCTTTGAAGATTATTTCAATTTAGTTTAGTTTATTCCTTTTCGGTCAAAAAGAATAGTCCACGAGGATATACGCAATGGAGAAAAAATGGTTGCTCGAAGGTTTATTTGGGGTCTGTCAGATAACTCAATACGGCATCGAACAAAACAAACAGGCCGAGTTGGGCAGGTTGTAAATCCCTGGACATGTTCCAAATTCCATTTGCAAGTGTATCTGCGATCGAAAAGGCGGCCAGAGCACCAACTCCGTTTGCTTTCGCAACGGCAAACAGCGCGGCGGCTTCCATATCTACAGCGAGGACTCCCCGCTTTTGATAATCCAAAACATCCTTGCGAAATTCGCGGAAAGGGGCATCGGTTGTCCATGTAAGACCGGAAGAGTGGGGATGATTCTGTTTTGTAAGAACGGAGCTTAAACCATTCGCAAATTCTGTGGATGATGCAACGATTTCAGCGGGAGGAAGATAGTGACGCGAGACACCCTCCCCGCGAATTGCTCCTGTTGAAATGACCAGGCCGCCTGTCTGCAAATCGGGCTGCAAGGCGCCAGCCAGGCCAATCAAGACAAGTTGGTTCACACCCAAAGCGTTGAATTCATCTGCGAGTCCAGCGATGACAGGCGCACCAATGCCAAAGCCTGTGGATAAAGCAATTTCGCCTTTGGTATGTTTAAGTAAATAAAATTCTCCAAGAAATCCTTTGATCTTTTTTGTTGGGTGCTTTCGAAGTACATAAGAAGCAAGGCTTTTTTGCGGCGCAAAGATGACCGCACGCGGCGGCGGAAATTCTGGAAGCGCACCCACCGAACGGCGATAGGCTAATAAATCTTTTGCGGAGAGAACAGGTTCGTTTTCGTTCAAGAGGGCTTGCCTTTATAAAAATGGAGCGCGGACTTCAATCCGCTTGTTTAGCAAATGCGGACTTCACTCCGCTTCTTTAGTACACGCGGACTGAAGTCCGCGTTCCGACAAATTGAGAAAATAATATAAAACAAAGATGGCAGCCTGTAAACATTCGCCGATCAATGCCGCCCAAACTGCGCCCATAAGTCCGTTTGAATTGATAAACCAAAGATATAAAACCGTAAACATTATCAGGGAAATTATCGTTGCCTTGACAAGATTATATTCCAATCCGCGCACAACCAGATCAACCGAAATGAAGGCAGAAATTGTATAAGGCACAAGAGTCCACGCAAGAACAATTAACAAATCTACCGCAGGTGTATATTTCTCGCCAAAGAGAAAATACAAGATTGGGCTTGAAAAAAACATCGTTCCTCCTGCAATCAGCACGCTGATACAAAGCAAACCGAGAAACGCAATCCGATAATCATGTTTTGAATCCAGCGCTTTGCGTGATAAAGCCGGCAAAAATGCGCCAAGCACGGCATAATGACCAAGTTTCATTCCATCCACGACGCGAGCAGCAGAAGAGAATAATCCCGTAGCGTCATCACCGGCCAGTATGGAGACAAATAAAACGCCAAGCCGTTGAGAAAGAACACCAAGAATGGCCAGTGCAGCAAATGGCAATGCCAGACGGAATATTGGGCGAAAATCAAGGAATGGTACCAGGCTAATGTGAGGCAGTGACATAGAGCATATCCATAAGCCAAGGAAAGCAGTAATAATATTTCCCGCAAACAAAAAGATAAAAAGGTCTGGCAAATCTGGTGAGAGGACCGCACAAATAATTTGAATGAACCCATTAATAAGGCTGAGACCCCAGAATAAATCCATTCGTTCAAAGGCGCGCAGAAGAGCGGATACAATTGAAAATAACGTCAGGGGAAATAAACTCAGCGAGTAGAGTACTAATGATCTGTTCGTGCAAAAAATGAAGGTTACAAAACACCAGATTCCTGAAAGTACGATTTGAAGCGTGAAGGCGCGAGCTGCAAGGGATGCCAGATGCTCCGCTTTCGAAATTTCCCGTATCAGTAAAGTATCCGTGCCAAAACTTGTGAATACATTACCAATTAATACGAGCGTGGCAATAAATGTAAATTGACCAAAATCGGCTGTTCCGAGTCTCCGAGCAACCAGTGCGGTAAAAAGCACTGCAAGGCTCAAGGTGCTAATCCGCGCAAACAATAACCAGAAGGAATTACGGAAAAGGGAGATCATAAACCCAAATAATAGCCTGATTACTTAAAGTGATTTAAAAGATCGATCAGGGAATACAAAAATGATCTCTTCAAACTTGTCCTATTTCCACTGGAAAAATAATCATACAAGCGACGACGGGTTTGAATTTCACTCCACTTATCCCAGAGAATATCCGAACGGTGACACAAATTGATGCCTGTCCCCTCCACATCGAAGATAAGATTTGCCTCCGCTGGCCGCATGGAAAGAGAGAAAGTTTTCAGGGGATTTTTACAAGCACGTGTCGTGACAACATACTCTGCATTAAGATGGCGGATCGCTTTTGTGGCATTTAGATCAACATCGAAATCGACCTTGCTGAGCGATGGCACGAGATGTCTTAATCGGTCGGGTGATAACTCCATAAAAGAATCATATACCGAGTCTGCATCGTCCAATGACTGAAAGCGATAGGCAGTTTGATTGCGCTGGATTGGGACCTGAAAATAAGCCGTATTGGAGTCGAAATGGACACCTTGATCTCCAAATCCAGTCGAAAGGGAGACGCGCGGAAAGACATAATATTGATCGGTAGATGCCAGGTATTTCATTTGGACAGCGAAATATTCGTCATCGGCAAACAACTGCCATACATCATGAAGAGGCTTCGCCGCCCGATCCATGACCTTTGAAGATGACTCACGCCATTGCGTAAAGCGCTCCCATTGAGATTTCGTCCACGACTGCCCCAAAATCGACATAATCTCTGCAAAATAAACATCTGCGCCATCCACGAGCGGAGTAAATGGAGAATGAAGATAGCCATTGAATTGGTATGCATAGAGCGAAACACCTGCAATTCGAATATCTTCTGAATAATACTGATGTGCTTGTTGTACAAAATGATAAAAGTCAGGCGAAAGAACAAGGTCGTCTTCCAAATAAATGACCGCATCATAAATTTCAGTCAAATTCCCGCAAAAATAAAAATTTTCGAGCATGCCCAAATGTTCACGATGCAATACAATCTCTTTTGGACCATGCTCCCAAACAAAAGACTCGGCCGCTTCGCGCACAAGCCGATTCGGCATGCCATGCTCAGGGTCAATTGAAATAACCAACGGCACAGGTTCCTGACGCAGGTACTCAGCGTTTTGCAAAGATTTCAGCAATCGCTTCAGAGTATGGGGGCGGTTATAAGCGGGGATAACAATCGCAGTCGACATCCTATTAATTATCCTATTTTTTGATCATAAGCCAAGGAAATGGAGAATCAACCTTCCCAAGTATGCGGTATATAAATTGCTTCCACGACGATGGCTGATAAAGTGTTTTGGGATGGTACACATCCAAATCCGATAGACGGTGATGGAAATAGTGTTCTGCCATTTCTGGGAATCCAAGAGCTGCATAGTAGTGTTGACTTCGAAGAATTGCTTTCCCCAATTCATTATCTGAATAAAGCGGGCTGTCTAAAATATGAATTTCTCCCAGCGGTTTAAGATAATTTAACAAAACCGGCAACAGGGTGTTAATATTTTGAAAATATTGAACGACGCTGGCTAGAATAATGACATCAAATTGAAAGGCAGGAAACGGAGCAGAAAATATATTTCCTTTGAAAAAAACCAGCCGCGTGTTCGGTGGAAATACACGCGCCGCCTGTTTGAGTTCGTAATGGTTTTGATCCATTCCGATCACATCATGTCCAACGGTGGAGAGCATATTTGAGAGCCAGCCGTTCCCGCAACCCAGGTCAAGGATGCGAAGCGGCTTGGGTCGAGGCGCCAGGTATCGGATTAAGCGCGAAGCGGATATCGAACGGGTCCGCCATTCGTCGACGAGTGGATGATCATCTGGTATCCAGGGTAATCGCGCAACAACATCATCCGAATAAAGACGTCCTTCTTTTTCCCGCACGCGCAAATAAAGATCATTTTCCATGACGAAATGTAACCATTATAAAATCCCCAAAATTATTAAATGGAAAGCGACAGCCGAGCAGGCCATCCAATTGCAACAGAGTCTGCGTCAGGCGCGGGAAGCGATGTGGAAACCGATCCATATAGGAAGGCGGACAAAATAATGAGAGCGCCTGTTTTTGCACAAGCTGAAATTCCGGCATAAATGCTTCAACAATTTTTTTCGGCGCATGATACCAGGTCATCACTTGAGCGCCTTCAACATTTGCCGCTACCCCACGCGGATTTAATCGCCTGGTTGCAACACGAAACTTTCCCCGAATCACCTGCGCCAGTTCCCAGGGGCAAACGGGAGGCATGATCACCCACACTACATAACCGCCCGGCTTAACCATATGATGTAGAAATTTGGTTACACTGTTTAAATCAGGTATGCAGTTTAATCCGCCAAAGTTCGAAAAAACAAGATCGTATGGCGCTCCATTAATTTTTTCCAATTCGGTAAACGAAACTTTTTGTACAGAAAATCTATCGCGCGCGTTGGATATTTTTATTTTATTTTGGATTACAGAGATCATACCGCCAGCAATATCCGTCGCATGGACACGATATCCCTGTTGAACAAAATATGCCGCATCTGCACCTGTGCCCGCATTAAGTTCAAGGATCGATTCATTGATTTTTATATGCTGAATAACTTCACGGCGCACAACATCACGTGCCCAACGAATCACAGGATGACCCTCGCAATACGCATCGTATACCTCAGCTTTGCGGGAAAACCCAATCTCCACTGCATTCAAATTAAGCATGGTTCACCAAACGCCGGAAAATAAACACCTGTTTTCGAAGCCGGAATTCGGAAATAAACAAACCCATCAAGTAATAAGGCATTCGAATTAATTTCCTCCAATCGGGTTTCAGCATAGCGCGCCTCAAACGAAATTCATAATGGACTCGTCCATGTAAAATGCGATAAAACTCCTGCCGAAATGGACCGTGATACAACATGGCCAGGTCGTTTGAATCGATCCAATTTTGCTTCCCGCCCAGTTCCATTTTTACGCGCTCGAAGAATTTAGTGCCCGGCAATGGATATGAGACCGAAATACCAATATCATCCGGCGCGCACTCGCGCACCATTTTCAAAGTCTTCTGCACATCGTCCCATTCTTCGCCGGGGTAACCAAATTGCAGGAAGAAACCCACTTCAATATTATTTTTACGCAACAACCCAGCGGCGCGATAAATATCTTCAACGTGATCGCCTTTGTCCATCGCATCCAAAATTTTCTGCGAACCGGATTCCGCGCCGAGCCAGACGGTCTGACAGCCTGCCCTGGCAAGCGCAGATGCAGTTTTCTCGTTGACCAAATCGGCGCGCTGCAAACACTTGAATGGAATCACTGCATCGTTCCCGTGTAACAAACCGGCAAATCTTTCGATCCAGTCCGGCTTCAATCCAAAAATATCATCGGCGAACCAAATATGATCGGGCGTAAAATTTTCCTTCAGCCATTTCATTTCCGCTGCAACATTTTCTGGCGAGCGTGAGTTGTAACGCTGTCCCCAGATCGGCTTGGCGCACCAATTACAATGGTAAGGGCATCCGCGCGTGGTGACCATGTTCATGGAAAAATAGCCATGCTGTTCACGCCAGATTCTCTTATATTTTTCTACATTTATTAAATCCCATGCGGGAAATGGCAGGGCATCCAGGTTGGAGATATCGGGGCGACGCAGGATTTGCGATGTATGATTTTCGATTTTCGATTTGTACACCAACCCCAAGATTGACTCAAGGTCGGCGTCTTTTTGCGCTGATAATTGCTCCAGTAATTCTGCGAGAGTCTCCTCGCCTTCACCCAGCAGCACAAAATCAGCGCCTTGATCCAAATATTCGGTGTAATGATCTGTCGCATCCGCCCCACAGAGGATGACGGTACATCCACGCAGCTTCGCCATCTCGATCATCGAAAATGCGGCAGCGCGCATTCGGAGCAGGCACATCTTGGAAAGATAGTTAAAATTATCCTCAAAAAGGATCGCGAACTGCGGCTGATGTTCGTCAAGCGACTTCGCCCACTCCTCTTCCGAATCAGCCAGCATCGCGTCAAACAAGGCGACAGAATATCCTTTTTCGCGGATATAACTCGCGGCATACATCGTCCCCAGCGGCGGATAAGGCATCATCGCGTCCCATAATTTGGGATCGAAGCGCAGGAAGTAGGATTGGCCGAAAAGAATTTGAGTCATATTTTATCTGACATGGAGCGCGGTCATCAGTACGCCCACATTAAAAAAAAGGTCAGTATTAAGCGGTACAAAAATTTTTTGTTCCGCACTTTATAAAAATA
>JANODZ010000404.1:0-4998 GCA_031412935.1 Anaerolineales bacterium | reverse complement strand
TAAAACGGCAACCAAAGCCGCCGCGATAATTTGCCAAACCTTAAGTTTATATGTGTCACTAAAACAATGGTACGCATAAACGAACTGCAAAATAGCAAACGGTTTAAGAAAAAGCATTGTTGGGCTGTGATATGAAGTAATACCAATATAGCCCAAATACAATAATTTATCTAATGGCCATAACAAACTTACTGGCGCAGCAATACAAGCGCCAAGAATGATCACTGCGCTACTCCAAACAGTCTGACCCGTTTCGTGTAAAGTTGGATAAAACCAAAGAAACAAAATAAAAACAGCCAGCACTGAAAAGAATAATGCCCCAATAAATCCGGCGAAATTATAGGATACACCAAACCAATTGTTCATAAAAATGAGTAATACTTCCCAGCCAGAATGTGCCAAAACAAAAGCTGGAATGCTATCTGCCCCATGTTTTTGTAATGAGATGGCCCAGCGCATATGCTGATAAAAATCTGAAAGAGCATCTGCAGGCCTTGCGTACGAATGCGAATAGCTTGTTGGAACGTAAAGAAGTAAAGCCAGAAGTATCAATAAAAATCCGAAAAAAAACTTTTCTTTATCAAACGTATGTCTCAGCATTTATTAATCCTACCAATTCAAATCTTTCTCGAACTTCCACTTGAGCAAGATCTCGTTTGCGGCATCTTTAATAGTAGACTTATTTTTTTTTGTACACAAACGTGACCCATTCCCAGCCTGACCTTTTGGGAGTAAGGACGCAATGCGTTGATTTCGTTCAGCCAGCCACTCCTCATCGGGATTTAACCCCATTTTGGCTTTGATCTTCTCCCCGAAAAACCCGTCAACTTTTTTCACGCAGAGGAAATTCCATAAATTGCTCATTTCATTAAAATGTGCTCCCTGGTTAGGTGTGATCGAAGATGAAAAATTTTCCGCACCGAAAATACAAATTCACACTTCGGCAACTTCCGCGCTGGTGCGGCGGGGATGGGAATGCGGATTTTCATGCTTAAGCCCCCTTGCATTGACTCCTTTTAAAATTCCTAGCGTACACAATTCGAAGCCGGTTATTTTGTATAAGGTCTATCGGCAGCAAATAAAGCTTCCAACAATTCATCCTTCATCTTTTTAGCATGAGCAGGTTTTGCAGGGTACAGATTCTCGAGCTCTTCATTATCCTCGCTCAGATCGTATAATTCGAAAGAATCTTCCGCCTCGTATCCTGTGTAATAAATGAGCTTGTGGTTTCCTTTTCGTAAAGCTATTGTGGATTTTTTGAGAGATCCAAATGCCGAACTACGTTGTGCCTCAACTGTATAGGTTCCTCTTTCCAAATCCTCGCCGCCACCGAGACCCGGCAGCGGCATTCCGTCACACCAGGGTGGAATCGGATTACCAGCCAGGTCTGCAAGGGTTGGAAGAATGTCAACTGCATTGGTGGGAGAATAAATATCGCGCCGGGATTTTTGCCCGGGTGTAGAGATCAACAAGGGGACATGTACGACCGGTTCATAAAGTAGGGGGGAGGAATGAGCTTTCTCTCCACGTTCAAACATTTCACCGTGATCCGAGGTGATAATTACATAACTGTTTTCAAACACACCCGCATCTTCCCAAGAATCCATAAGCCTTCCAAACTCCGAGTCTAACGATGCAATATATTGATCGTATGACCGACGCGCTAAATTAAGCTTTTCCTGTGAGTATTGATCTGAGAATCTATGGGTTGGCTTGTTTTGCGGAGTATATTCATCATCAATAAATAACCGGTTGAATTTGCCGCTGGGTCGGTAAGGAGCATGGGGGGGAAATAAATGCAAATAAGCAAAGAAGGGTGATGGCTGCTCTGGCATAAGTGAAGCCAGGCCCTCCAACACGTTTTCCAACCTGAAATTTAGCGGGTAATTAACGTTTTGTGGAATCCCTCTTGGGTATCCCTGCGAATCCAGCAGGGCGCTTGCGCGGCTATAAAACCCTCTATGCATGGTTCCCAGTATTAGGGATACAGGCGCTTGTCCGATCTTAAACACAAGGTCATCCAATGCACGTGTTGCCAGGTTTCTATCCTTTGGGAAATTGTTGCCGAGCAAATAATCCAATTCCCCAAAAGTACCTGGAGGCAAAAACGTGTCAATGTCATCACTGAATTGGGAAACAATTAAGTCGGCCCAAACATTTTGTGGAAAAGCAAGACGATGATAATCGTCCCCTAAGATCCGGAATACATTATTCCCTGCAAGATCATGCTTAACCGCGCCGCTATGATTAATTGCTCGGTGCGTCCACGGATAGGTACCAGTTAACAATGAAGCTGTGCCGGGAATTGTAAAATTACCGCCGGAATGATGTGTGTGATAAACATTTGCCCGCTCTGCAAATCGCTCAAGGTTGGGCGAAGTCTGGCGCGGGTATCCATAAACCGAGAGATTCCTGGCGCTCATTGCATCAAACACGAGAATGATAATATTGGGCTTTGAAGGCGCTTTCAATCTTAAATTTTGGTCAATCCAGGAAGCAACTCCAGGCATCAGAACAGCAGGAGCAGCCGCTCCCATCAGCTTCAAAAAACTACGACGGTTTATGATCGACATTTTGTTCTCTTGGCAAAAATCCCTACAAAATATTTCGAACCAGCACTATCAGAAGCGAGGTTGCGCTGACTGGTATCCAAACATAAAGAAAGATTATGGCGCGGTTCGAAAATTCCATTATTGATCTATTAAGAAATCCAACCTTATCAATCAGAAATGTTAAGACAAGCAGTATCAGGCCGATGATCAACACTTTTTGGATCAGCACCCAAGGAGAAAGAAACTCACCAATAAGATTCCAATAAAAAAGCATTATTAATCCCAACCCCAGTATTACCAGTGAATTTCCCTTCGTCACAAACTGGGCATAAAACCACTTTTGCGGAAGGATAATAGCCAGCAGGACCGGCACAAGCAGGACCAAAATACTTTCAAACAGGTTAATCACCACCAGATATGAAATAAAAACTGTAATTTCTCCGAACGTCGAATAATAAAGCAAACTGGGCAGCCTCCAAAAAAAGTGTATGAGGGACCAGGTAGAAATCATCAAAACGATCACTGCATAAACAGGACTCACTTGTTCCAGGGTGGGGATTCTCTTTAATAATTTCATTTTTTCCAAGGGATATAGGTTCAAAATTATACCATTTTCGACACATCTGCTAAATTAAGGTACTTAAAGGTTCCATGTTACCATTTGTCATTTCTTTCATATTTCCATTTCACCAACATCTCCCCCGCAACTTCCTTGAAGATGGACTTATCTTTCCCCGTAAACAAACGGGACCAATTTCCAGCCTGCCCTTTGGGAAGGAATGACGCGATGCCTTCATTCCGTTTAGACTGCCATTCTTCGTCTGGATTTAACAACATCGCAGCCCGCAGGGTTTGATCGAGGGTTGAGTCAATATTTTTCACGCCGAGGAAACTCCACAACTTGCTCATTTCATCAAAAGGCGCGGCAAGCAGATCTTCATAGCGCATGTTAAAATAATTTTCGCCAAATAATCTACGGGCTTCGCTTTCGGTTTCCTGCAAATTTTTTACCCAGCCTTGCGCCACGCGGCGGATGAAGATTTCAGTGAATATTGAACGGGAGCCGTCTATAAACGGAGCAGAGTCAGCTTTCAGGGCGGCGAGGATGCGTTTATCTTCCGCTGTCAAAAACTTTGACTCTTCGACAAAGTTTCGGAAGCGTTCTGAGATCAGCACATCCCGTCCATCGCGGACAATGTAAACAAGCTTCGCATCCGGATAAACGGCATGCAGATCGCGCACAGCCTGACCGTGGATCGTGGACGAGGGACTCTTATCGCCGACGATCATTTTTCCTTCGCGGGTAGCGTCACGCTCCATGATGAAATCAGCAACGGCGCGCAGGACAAGCGGCGAGAGGTCGCGTCCCTGATTCCAGCGGTTGGATTTGCGCGTCAGCCATTCTTCCGCTTCGGGCGTATTGACAAGTGATTTGAGCAGCGGCTGGCGCGTGAAAAAATGCGCCTGATAATTGCAATAGACTTCGGGATGCAGGCCCGCCAGCCGCATGAGAAGCGTTGTGCCTGAACGGGCGTGGCCGAAGATGAAAAATTTTTCGCGCGGAAAAAATGTCCGTGCTTCGGCGACTTCATCAGTGGTGATAGCTGGAATAGGATTGCGAATTTTATTTTTGGGTTCGCCGCGCAGAAGTATTTTGGCGGCAAGTTTCAAACGGCTAAGAAAAGACATATTGCTCCTATCCCTTGATTTTACTGGAAATAAGACTTTACGCACATCGAAACTGGTTTACTAAATTACGCGATACTCTTTAAAAAAGTGGGGCTATAATTCACGCATGAGCACTGTTTTTACTTTTGTCCCTTCACGAACCCATGAATATCCAGATCATCCTGAAAGACCAGGGAGGTTGGATGTGCTCGAGCCGTTACTTCATTCTTTTGATGCAGAAAAAATTGAAGCAACCCACGCAACGCATGAACAGGTTGCACGTGTACATCGACCGCAAATGATCAAGGCCATCGAAGAAGTTTGCAAACAAGGATCGGGCATCATTGACCACGCGCCCACTTATGTTACTCGAACATCCTATGAAGATGCACTGCTCGCGGCGGGCGGCGTGATCGCATGCACGCGCGCGGTTCTCGATGGAGATGCAAAAAATGCCTTCGCCATTGTCCGCCCACCCGGGCATCACGCCGAGCCGGAGCGCGCGATGGGATTTTGCATCTTCAACAATATTGCCATCGCAGCGAACGAAGCATTAGCCAACGGCATGGAACGGGTCATGGTCATTGATTATGATGCGCATCATGGCAATGGCACCCAAGCCGTCTGTATGAATAGTGAACGCTTTGGATTCATCTCGACTCATCAATGGGGAATTTACCCGGGCACAGGCTGGATCGATGACGCGCCTCACGCTCGGGGACGGCTGGTCAATGTCCCTTTGCATGAGTTTGCCGGCGACGAAACGTTCGGGCGTGTG
>JANODZ010000403.1:0-15317 GCA_031412935.1 Anaerolineales bacterium | reverse complement strand
TGGACGGAGATTCATGAAGAATGGAATGAGATCAATCTCGAAGAAGACCAGGATATTCGTGATGAAAAGTTGAGCGAATTCTATAACAATTATCAGGATCAATTCTTAACCGATTACTCCGCCACCAACCCCGAAGAAGATATGGCTGAATCATGGGCGTTCTTTGTGCTCAGTCCACGACCTGCGGGCGGAACAATTGCGGAAGAAAAAATACTTTTCTTTTACAACTACCCTGAGCTGGTCGGGTTGCGGTCCGCCATTCTTAATAATCTTTGCACATCTTTTCCACAATAAAATTAATGAGCTATTCAAATGCCCAATCTTCCCATCATTGAATCCTACTGGGTTGAAGAAAATCGCTTTTTAGCGGGTGAATATCCCGGGGGATTCGATCCCGAAAGCACACGCCTGCGGCTGGATGCCTTTTTTGAATCAGGTGTCAATGCCTTCATTGACCTTACACAACCGCACGAGCTTGCTCCTTATAAAAAGATTCTCGAAGAGCAGGCGCAACTTAACGGCATCAAGACCTCCTACCATCACTTTGGAATACGCGATCATGATGTCCCCTCGCATGAAACCATGGCAGCCATCCTTGCTGCAATTGATGACCTGCTCAATGGCGGGCGCAATCTTTACGTCCACTGTTGGGGCGGCGTGGGTCGTACGGGTCTCGTTGTTGGCTGTCATCTCGTCAGGCATGGCAGCACCAATCAACAGGCAATTTCATTGGTAAATAATTTATATCGAACCAGACCCAAAAATCCTTTCTACCCAAACTCGCCAGAAACCCGTCAGCAAATAGATTTCGTCCTCAATTGGCGTGAAGATTAATCCGCCGCCGCCTGTGTCAGCATTATCTTCTTAACGCGCTGATTTGACATATTCAACATGGGATTGGGTACGATCTATCTGCCATCAAGATGGACAACACCCTGTATTTGCCTAATTGATTTGCAAGGTACGAATGATACCGCAACCCAAACTTGGAAAAAAGAGAAGTATAATTTCACTCAAGTTATGGAGGCACGTTTGGAAACTATTCAAGAAGAGGAGCACACTGAGGAACATCAATTTCCTATTCCACCTCAGGCGCCTGTCGAAGAAAATATGAATTGGGGGCGGTTTGCAATTGATATTATTGAAACACTTATTTTAGCGGGTATTTTGTTCGTGGGGATCAATGCAATTTCAGCACGCGTGCGTGTCGACGGTTACAGTATGCGCCCAACCCTTGAAGATGGCGAGTTTGTGCTGGTGAGTAAATTAAATTACAAGTTTGGATCTGTGGAACGCGGCGATATAATCGTATTTCACTTTCCGATGGATCCAAATCAGGAATTGATCAAACGCGTGATGGGTTTACCCCGCGATCATATCGAAGTGAGCGCCGGAAAGGTTTCTGTAAATGGACAGGATTTAATCGAACCTTATATTGCTGCGGCTCCTGTATATTCCGGAGAATGGGACGTGCCCGATGGTCAATTATTTGTGTTAGGCGATAACCGCAATGATTCTTCCGACTCACATGCGTGGGGATTTCTGCCCGCAGAGAATGTAGTGGGTAAAGCGATTGTGATCTATTGGCCGCCGGCCTTTTGGGAGTTAATTAAGCATGAGGAATTACTGCTAACGCAATAAGGAAATAAGATGACAGACACCGAGAACAATCTTCCGCCTGAGTCTTTCCCATGCAATGAATGTCATGCGGGACATTTACAACCGCACCGCCTGACCTACTTTACCTGGCTCGGCAACGAGCTGATTACCGTGCCGCACTTCCCAGCCTGGATTTGCGATTTATGCGGCAAACGTGAATATGACGAAAAAGCAATTACAAGGCTCAATATGTTGTTGGATCCCAACGCGGGCAAACCAACTGTTTATCATCGCCGTACCCCGCCGCCCCCACGGCCTCAACCTGGTATATCCCCTCCTCTTCATGATTCTTAAAAATAGAGAGAAAATCCGCCATGTCACTTGATACTTCCTCCCGCACGACTCGATTTCTACTTGCTGATATTTTGACTTCTGGATATCGCGTGGTTGGCAAAATAATGACCACCAGCAATGGCGCAATGGGAATGTTAAACGACCCTAACCATTCAGCGATGGAAATAAATGACGCGCGCATGGCGCGGCTGCACATGCCCACAAAGCTCATTGACCATTTTGAGCAGGTGCGAATGATGAAAAAAAATGTTCACGCGGTTTGCCTGGCACGGCGGGAAGACCTGGGTCCCCACGCAATTGTACGCGGCGGTTTCACAAATATCGTGGAATATCCGGTGCGCATTTCAACCACCATGTTTGAAGTGGAAGGGACAATGGAATTGCCTGGTAGATTTGACTTTCCGATGCTTATGACGGATGGGTCGCGAGACTTCCTACCGGTTTTTAATGCCACACTAACAGCCATCCTCATCCCCAGCCTGCGGGTTGAAAGCGCCGGCATTCTCGTCAATCGCAAGATGGTGGATCTTATGGCCTTACTTAATCAACGTGTAAAACTTGAAAACTAGATTTAAATTTACTTGACTGACATAATAGGGGATGATAGAATTCGCCCGCTCTAAAAATGAGCCCCCATCGTCTAGAGGCCTAGGACGCGGCCCTTTCAAGGCCACGACCGGGGTTCGAATCCCCGTGGGGGCACCAATAAAAAAAATCGCCAGGATAGGCGATTTTTTTTATAAACAGGCCTGACGCAGATCTACAATTGATTATTCAAATCCCCGCCAAAGCCGGTCGTGGACTAGATTTTTTAAACGACTGCATCGATCATGATCGCCAGAAAAATAAACATTAGATACATGCTCGACCAGCGATACATCGTCCAAGCCGCTTTGTTCCCGCCTATCTTGTAAACCCGCCAAGCCGCGTAAAGTAGTAATCCGCCCAAAACCAAAGCAGCGGTTAGATAAAATGTGCCAGCCAGTTGAAAGATGGGGAGCAACAACGTAACCACTACCAACTCAATTGTATAAACCAGGATATGCCTGCGGGTTCTTTCCTCACCATGCACGACAGGCATCATCGGCACACCCGCATTCTCATAATCCTTCATGCGGACAATTGCCAGCGCCCAAAAATGAGGCGGAGTCCACATGAAGACAATCGCGAAGAGAATCCAGGCAGCAAGGCTAAGCTGACCTGTCGCAGCAGCCCAGCCCACCATCGGCGGAATCGCGCCCGCGCCGCCGCCGATCACGATATTTTGAACGGTAGCTTTTTTAAGCCACACGCTATAAAAAATAACGTAATAGAAAATACCCGCCAGTGACAGTAATGCCGCCAGCAAATTAACGAATCCGGCCATCACAAAATAACTGGTCAATGAAAGCGCCAGCCCATAAGATAATCCTTCGGCCGCGGTCAGGCGCCCATCGGCCAGCGGACGTTTTGCTGTGCGCTGCATGTTTTTGTCCAACTCGCGATCAATATATTGATTCAACGCGCTCGAGCCCGCCGCCGCCAACATCCCGCCGAGTAATGTCCAAAAAGTTAGCGAAGCGGAGGGCCATGCTTTTGTCCCGGCCACCAGTCCGCTATAGGTGGTCACCAATAACAAAGCAACGATCAATGGCTTGGAAAGTATAAAGAAATCCTTCGCGCGTTGACGGTGATCGAATATCGGAATTTCAATTGCATCTTTTGCCAGGCTGCCGGATAGGTAAACCAAAGCGCCAAGCGATATCCACAAAGCGACCGCAGTCATTGCATGCAAAACAACCAGATGCAAGGGGTATGCCCTGGTCACTTCGATCGCGCCGATAAATGCCTGACCAAAAAATAAAACTCCGGTCACCGTTGTGAGTGGCAGGAGAATATTTTGGTCACGCTGTTCCCGCCAGGCTTTTCGCAGAACCCAGACCATGAACACAGAAGCAACTCCAACCAATGCAAGATGAGCGAGTTTTAAATATCCCAAAGGCTCAGTCGGCACGCAGACGGGCCAGCCGATGCAATAAGACCAGGCGCCTGTTATTGTGACAATACGCCCGACGATTGTCACCAAAAAGACCCAAATAAATAACGCTAATATTAATCGTGAAAAAATGGAACGAAGAGAATAATTCATGGTTTCTATTCCTGCTTTTGTAAATACAATGGGTAGCCAACGATCAAGATCACTGCAAACGCAAACCACTGCAAAGCATAACCGAAATGTGAGCCTTCGGTCAACTCTAAAATCGGCTGATAGGCAATCGGCGGCTTGGAATTGTTTTCACGTGTAAGCGGTTGAATGTAGACCGGCAACAATGGATATGGATGCTGCCTGGATATATCCATCAGATTTAAATTGTTCCAAAAATCCAGACGTGTTTGCCCTGGAGTAAATTCCGCATCTGCGATTCCGCCGAAAGCTGGTTTGGGATTCCCAAGCCGCATCTGACCCTTTACAGTTACCTGGCCGATTTCATCGTATTGACGCCAATCTTTGGGCGCAGCATTTCCGTCAGCTGGAATCCAACCGCGGTCCACCAAAACAGCCCCCCCTTTAAAAAGAAGTGGGGTAATGAGATGATATCCAAATTGATCAGCGTAATATTGATTCCGTAATGCGACCTGATTCTCAAAATCATATTCACCCGTGACGGCTACCGCGCGCCATTCCATTGAAGTTAAATCGGCCGGCAAATTTTGATCGAGCTCCAATAATTTTTCCGCGCGCATGGATTCAACTTGAGCATTAAAGGCGCGGCGTTGTTCCAAACGGTCCAACTGCCAGAGGCCGAGCCGAATGAAAACCGCGATTCCAGCGAAGACAAGCAGGGTGATAATCAGCCATGCGATGCTGAACATTTTTTTCACGATCAATTACCTCCCTTCGACAGCCTCAAGATACAGCTTTTTTCTTCACAGGTATGATGAGCGCATACAAAGCGATCAAACCGCCCAGCGGAAGACCGGAGGATAAAATTCCAAATACCCGTGTGTTGAGTGTGAGCGCTTCACGCACATCCAGCCCCAGGTATTTGCCGGGCTGGAATGAACAGGCATAGGCGTAGGATTGAACCGCGTCCAACGAGAGACTCGCCGACGAGCCGGCTGGAATCCAGAGCGGGCCTACTTCGTGATTGACGGAGTCGTCATTCTTGATCAACAAAGTATCGCCGACCACAAATGTCATTGAGCTGGGAATTCCTGGTGAAGCCTCGCCGAGAGCAACACGGTCCGCAGTCCCATCTGGAATCACGAGTTCAATCACCTGCGCAGGGCGCACAGTTGATCGTAAAAATACAAAAGAGAGCTCGCTGATCACGGCGCCAATCACCAGCCCGATCAACAGGGAGACCAAGACTTTTTTTATATAAATTTGAGAAGGACGCATAAGTAAATTTTTGGGCGACAACTATTTCAATAATATTTCAAGGTCGTGCACAATATCTGCCACAGGCGTTCCAAAGCCGTAGGAGAGACGCAGCTTGCCATTTTTGTCTATCAAGGTAACCCGCGCAGTGTGTTCAACTTCATATCCTTCTGCTGAGTGGCTATCCGTTGAGTGGCCTTCGCCTGATACGACTTCACGAAAGACGCTGTAATCCTGCCATATTATTTCAAGTTGATCCAGTGAACCGCTCAAGCCGATGAAAGACGGATTGAAGTGTGCTACGTAATCCTGTATTATTTGCGGGCTGTCGCGCTCAGGGTCTACTGTGATCAAAACAACTTGAACTGAATTTGCATTATCACCGATCTCATTCAAGGCCTGATTCAATTCAGCGAGGGTTGTAGGGCAAACATCAGTACAGTTCGTAAAACCAAAAAAAAGTAAAACGATCTTATCGCGCTGATCATTCAGACGAAATGAATCCCCGTTTGAACGGACTAATTCAAATCCGCTCGCGGGCGGATAAGGCTCTGCATAGGTTGTGCCGCGAAAACTTGCGGGTTTGGTAAAAAATAAGGTTAATGACACAGCAGCGCTAACAAATACCAAAGACCAGAGACCAACTCTCAAAATTTTTTTATCCACTTTTTGTTACCTCACCAAAAAACAAGGCGGCCTTTTGGCTGCCCTGATCTCCTCTGCCTCATTCCCTTAGAGACTGTTTCTTAAAGGCTTTTTTACCACAGAGACCACCAAGATCACGGAGAAAAACTTAAAAAAACCTCTGTGGACTCCGTGTTCTCTGTGGTAAATGCTCTTGTTTTGCGTGATGCTTGGACTTAAGAAACACTCCCTTAGGCTAAATATGAATCAGCTTGCCGATCAAATATAAGGCGGGGTAGAAGAATATCCATACAAGATCGACGAAGTGCCAGTAGACTGTAGCAGCTTCGACACCCCAATGCTGCTCGGCAGAATACAGATTCTTGCGCGCGTTGTTCCAGACTACGAATAGGAAGATCAAGCCTGTCAACACATGAAAGGCGTGCATACCGGTCATCATATAGAAGACCCCGCCCATCGGACCCGCGCTAGTATTGCCAAAACTTGCTACAAGGCCTTCTTCAGCGGCAAGACGCCACTCCACCAATACCACGCCCAGCAAAAAGCCGAGACCCAGCACGAAGGTGATGACCGTATTATTCATAAAGGCTTTTTTATCACCATGCGCCATGGCGGTTTCGCCGCGATTCATAAAAAACGAAGAGAGCAATAATACGGCGGTTACCCCAAAGCCAAGTAATTGATTCAAAGGCGGCCTGGTTAAGCCAAGCAAATTAATCCGCATGGCCATCAGCCCGGCAAAGACGAATCCATCTGAAAGCAGGAAAAACCATAAGCCAAGGCGATTGGTTCCCGTTTTAAATAAATAGGAATGTTCATCGCCTTCATTTTCTACTTGACCCAGTTTATAGATGTGCATGTAGTAGTACATGACCAAGGCGGCTTTTACAAGGGCAATCACAACCATAATGGAAGCGGCGTTGATTGCGACAGCGACAAAATATTCAAGAACAGTTAAAACCGTCAGATAGACAAAGATCAAAACACCCTGACGAAGCGCGGAGGATTTATCGTGTGTATGTGTCATTTGAGTCCCAGCCCCTTAATTATGCCCGCTCTTCGCAGGCGGGTTGAATTCAACATATTTCGATCCAGCCAGGCCGTAGTCGTACGGTTCTCCCACAACTTCAAAAGGCTGATCATAATTATGCATGGGCATAGGGGATGGAACCTGCCATTCAGGCGAGCGGGAATTCCACAAATTACCTTCTGCTTTTATGCCATTTTTAATGCTGTTGAAAAAATTATAGAGGAATATTGCCACTGAGATTGCAATCAAATAGGCGGCAGTGGTCAAAACGAGATGAGTAAAATCAAAACCAAGAGCAAGATCATAGTCAACTACACGGCGGCGCATGCCGAGCAAGCCGACCCGCATCATACCGAATTGTAAAACCAGGAAGGCAGGCATCATGATCCAGAAATGAAGTTTGCCAAGTGTTTCGTTCATACGCCGACCAGTCGCCTTGGGGAACCAGTAATACAAAGCCGCAAAGAACGGGAAAACAAATCCGCCGAAGATCGTATCGTGAAAATGTCCAACTACAAAGTAGGTATCCGTGAGATGAAGATCCACTGAAATAGCGGCGAGCACTGGGCCGGTTATACCGCCCAAAAGGAACACTACAATAGCGCCGAGCACAAAAAGCATCGGGGTTTGGAAATCCACTTTTCCCTTCCAAATGGTTGCAACCCAGGAGAAGAATTTAACGCCTGTAGGAATACCCACCAGCAGGGTGCTGTACATAAATGGCAAACGCAGGTATTCATTCATGCCGGAAGAGAACATGTGATGCGCCCAAACTACAAAGCCCACCAAGGCAATACCGAGTGAAGACATCGCGATCCAGCGATAACCAAATAAGGGCTTGCGGGCAAAGACTGGTAAAAGTTCTGAGATCACACCCAGCCCGGGCAAAACAAATACGTATACGGCAGGATGTGAATAGAACCAGAACAAGTGTTGAAAGAGAACCGGATTGCCTCCCTTGGCAGGGTCAAAGAAACCCATACCCATCAGACGCTGGAAAATAACCAATTGAAAGGCGAGGGCAATTAATTGTGTGGCGGTCATGGTGATGATGGACGTTGCGACTGATGCCCAAACAAAAATGGGCATACGCATGGCAGACATGCTCCTCACCCGAACACGAAGGACTGTCACGACCACGTTCAAGCCGCCAAGGATGGATGACCATCCCAGGAAAAATACACCCAGGAAGAACATCTGGACGCCAACCGGGGTTTGCGACGTCTGCGCCGAAAGCGGCGGATAGCCCGTCCAACCTGTACCAAAGCCGCCGAGAACAATACTCGACAACAAAATGATCGCCCCGGGAACCCCAATCCAAAAAGAAAACGCATTCAAGCGTGGGAAAGCCATGTCCTGCGCGCCAATCAAAAGCGGCACTACATAATTAATAATGCCGGCAACACCCAGTAGAATTCCCTGGATCATTAACATACCATGCAAAGACATGAGTGTATTAAAAAGTTGCGGGCCGTTCTGGCCGAAGAGCTTCATGTCAGTGGTCAGGAATTGCAATCCGGAATGGGCAAGCTCTGCTCGGAAGATCAACGCGAACAAGCCGCCGATGCAAATCAGGATCAATGAAAGCATGGTGTATTGAATACCGATTACTTTGTGGTCGAGAGAAACATTGACGTATTTCTCCCATCCGCTGAAATGTTCTTCAGGGTGTTCAGGTGTATCAATTCCGCGCGCCCATTTGAACCAATCACTGACCGATCCGTTGGCCGAGAGGAAGAATAGCCCGCCAAATAAAGCCCCCAAGACCCAGGCGGGTTCAGTGAAGAAAAATGCGGAGGCAGTTGCGGATAAACCCATTACTGCGCGAATACCCGTAACTAATCCGAGACCTACAAGGGTGCCGATCAGCTGCCAAAGCAAACCACGTGCTAATGAACTAGAAAGGAATCTTTTCATCTAAATTATGTCCTCCGCCAATTATTTCAGCGTTTTAATATACGCGATCATATTATTGATCTGGTCTTGAGTTAAGACAAACGCAGGCATTTGTGAAGGAGATGCGAAACCCTGCACGATGGTTGCGTTCGGGTTAAGAATGGATTCGGCAATGAAGTCATCACTCACCGGCACAGTCGAGCCGTCTGCCAGATTCACATTGGCGCCATAGATCCCAAACCATGTCGGGCCGATTCCACTTGAGCCATCCACTGAATGACAGCCTGTACAACCATTCTTCACCGCAAGCAATTTTCCCTGACCTTCAGGAGTTTTCGCATTTTCAGCAGCAATCGCGGCCTGGTCACTAATCCACGAATTAAAATCAACTTGCGAGTCTACGATTACATCATTTTTCATAAAGGCATGCGAAGTACCGCACAACTCCGCACAAAGTACTTTATATGCGCCTTTCAATGTTGGTGTAATAATGTACTCAGTTACACGCCCAGGCACTACATCCTGCTTGACACGGAATTCAGGCACCCAGAACGAGTGAAGAACATCCGTAGAGGTCATCTTCAATACTACTTGTTGATCTACTGGTAAATGTAACTCATTGCTAAATATCCCATATTCAGGATATTCAAAAGTCCACACGAATTGCTGGGCTTTAACATTTATAACCATTGCATTTGGGTTAACATGACGAATATAACCGAGAGAGTACGCGCCCATATATGCAAAAGCAAACACTAAAATAAAAGGAAGCGCGGTCCACGCAATTTCCAATTTAGTGTTTCCTTCGATATGTTCGGCATCGCTCGTATCGCCATCTTTGCGGCGAAATACGATTAAGCTATAAAACATCGGCACAGCAATAATCGAGAACAGGAAACACATGACCATCAGTTCCAAGTTCCACAACCAATCTATGGACCCTACTTCATTAAAAGAGCCTGCCTGCAAACTAGCAGCCACTGGCAATAGATCTACTGAGGTCAGGCCAACATATGTGAAAATGCTCGTCAGAAGGACCAGTATTCCCACAGTTACATAATGTCGCATACGCTCTCTCCTAAGAATAATTCAAACGGGAACCCCACCCCGCGCTTCAATAACAGACTAAATTCGTACGAATTGTCATTATTTTCACAACCCGACAAATATACCAAATTCTTTTCTAATTGTCACTATTTTTTGAGGATGTTATACGCAGATTCTTTAACCCGCTCTTGATAGCGGTTCCTGGAAGAATCGCTCAGTTGGCCTATCAACAGATAATAACCCGGCACATATATGACCGATGCGTACTACATTAAACCAATCCCAGCTCTGCCAATAGCTCCGCGCTATGTTCAGAGGGGCGTACATTCTCATAAACGTGTTTGATATTGCCCCGCCCGTCAATTAAAAAAGTGGTTCGAAGTACACCGTCATATTCTTTGCCCATAAATTTTTTCGGTCCCCAGACACCATATAATTCACAAACCTTATGCCCCTCATCAGCAAGGAGTGGAAATTGCAATTGAAATTTTTGTTTGAATTTCACATGGGACTCGACATCATCGGGGCTGACACCAAGGATGACCACCCCGGCTTTTTCATACGCAGAATAATCATCGCGAAAATGGCAGGCTTCTTTTGTGCAGCCAGGCGTATCGTCTTTTGGATAAAAATAAAGCACAACATGCCTGCCAAGGTAATCTGACAACTTACGCGGAGCATTGGTATCGTCTAACATTTCAAATTCGGGGGCTGGTATTCCAGATGAAATTGGCATTATAAAGTATCCTTCGACTGCGGACTGTATATTTTCGTAATTTATTGGATATTAAAATACAGACAATAAAATATCCATTGTCAGATTTAGTTAACAAAGACCTTATGGAAAGCGCTATTATACTGGCAATTAAAAACGACACAAGCTTTTCAGGATGTGTCGTTTTTGAAATACTATTAATTCCTACGGCTTCAGAGTCCGGATAAATGCAACCGCCTGCCAGATCTGCTCATCGGTTAGAACTCCCTTCCAGGCAACCATGGCGGTGCCGTCCTTGCCGGTGTTGATACGCCAATAAAGAAAGTCATCACCAGCCGTAGCTTGAAGTATTGCCAGATTTTTTGGTTGAGGATCCAGCACCACACCCGCAGGACCATCACCATGACCTTGCGGACCATGACAAGCCTCACAATTGATCTTAAACACATTTGCTCCTTCAACGGCAGCATCTGCGCCGAGAGGATTGGACTGACCAGCATACTCAGAAGGGACAGGAGCCAAAGTAGCAACCGCATTAGCACCGCCGCCGCCACAAGCTGCCAGGGTAAGCGCAGCTAAAACTACTACACCAAACAAGACTTTTTTCATCAAAAACCTCCATATGAGATAAATATCGAACAGCGGGCGGGATTATATACATTTTGTGAAATTATGTACAGTGACTAAAGTCACAAGACTTAATGCCTATATTTAAAGGTCAAATAAGTATAGAGTATATCTACCTGGCTCAAAAGTATAAAGAATTTGTACGCCGTTGCTAACGTCTGATCCGAGCAATATTTTGGGTCAAGATCGATTAATTTTGTTTTTATCCATTTAGAGAAGGTTTCAAAACTCTTTGACGCAAAGGCGCAAAGAAGTTTAAGCGCCAAGATTTTGATAAAAGCCCATCAAATCTTGATAGACAACCTGATTTTGCTTTATTGAATAAAAAGGAATTGTGCGGTCCTTTGCCAATTTCAAATCAAAGCTCATTCCATCCAAACTACCCTATCTTCAAACCCAATTCTTACATATGGATCTGGCAAAACATCGGGCTGGCCAATATAGATAAACCCTAAAATATATTGGTCTGCAGTAAGCCCTAAAAATTCCTTTACCCTGGCATCACGAGCCCATTCACCAGTACGCCAAATCCCGCCCAGGCCCAATGCATGCACTGTTAACAGAATGTTCATGCAAGCAGCCGACGCAGCGGAAATATTTTCAATTTCATTAATTTTTGTGTCGGCGGGTTTATCGGCGGCAACCGCAATCACAACTGGAGCGCGGAGCGGGGATGCGCGGGTTTTGTCCAAACTTTCAGGGAGCGTGGCAGGATTACGGTCTAATAAAGAAGCGGCCATTACATCACCCAATTTATTTCGGCCCTTGCCGGTCAATACGACAAACCGCCAGGGTCTCACTTTATAATGATTAGGAGCCTGCACGGCGGCGCTTAAAATTCTTTCGATCACATCCCGCGGCACGTCATCCTGCTTCACCTTATTGACAGTAACTCTTCCGTGAATAGCTTCAAATAGATCCATGAGTTCTCCTCTCATTCCCGACGCTAAGGGGTAAAATTGTCTTACCATGAAAATATATTACTCTGAAGAACATCGCAAGCATTTTCCGCCTTTCGAAATTTTTGACGGCGGAAAACGTGTGCCGTATTTTGAAAACCCAGACCGAATGGATCGGATCTTAACCGCATTAAAAAATAATTTATGGCATGATATTAGCGAGCCTAAAGATTTTGGACTCGAACCGATATATGCCGTGCACGACAAAAATTACATCGCCTTTCTTGCTTCTGCGTGGAGCGAGTGGCTGGCTTCCGACCCCGAGGTTGCCGCAGCGCCCGAACTGAACGCATTCCTGCCTGCGACCTTTGCTTTAAGAAGAACGCCGCGTGTGCCCACGACCTTGCTTGGTAAAGCTGGTTATTACATGATGGACTTATCCGCGTGCATCGTGGAGGGGACTTATGCGGCAGCGCTTGCATCTACCCATTGCGCCTTGAGCGCCGCAGAGTACGTGATCAGCAATCAGCGCTGCGCTTTTGCATTATGCCGTCCACCGGGGCATCACGCTGGCAAAGATTACGCGGGCGGATATTGTTTTATCAACAATGCAGCGGTTTCTGCAAACTGGCTTTCATCAAAGGGGAAAGTTGCCCTGCTCGATATCGATTATCACGCGGGCAATGGTACGCAGGATATTTTCTACCAACGGAGGGATGTGTTGACGATTTCCATTCACGGTGACCCCGATTTCGAATATCCACACTATATCGGCTTCGCAGACGAAAGTGGCGCGGGCGCAGGACTCGGCTTTCATCACAACTTTCCGCTCCCCGCAGGTACAAGTGAAATGCAATATTTATCAACACTGGATCGGACCCTTGCGATCATAAAGGAGTTCGCGCCGGAATATTTAGTCATCTCGGCCGGCATGGACACCTTCACAGGCGACCCGCTCGGCAGGTTCCTTGTCACACATAATGGATTTAAAGAAATAGGAAAAAGGATTGCCAGCCTCAACCTGCCCGCGACAATCATTATGGAAGGCGGATATGCAAACGAAGCGCTTGGGAAAAATGTTGTCACTTTATTGGAGAATTTAATTTGAAAATTCCGCTACCGTATAAATACGAGTAGAAATGAACCTTGCTCCTTGGGCCGTCCTCGGCGCAAGATTTACTTGCAAATCACCGCCGAGGACGGCGGCTTGAGCAATACTCATGTACGGTAGAGAGTTGAAAAAAATACACCCTGGCGATTTGGTTTGCCTGCCTGCCAATCATGCCAGCCTGCCCACTTTTACCTTTTCCCTGGCCGGCGCCTTAATCATCAGCGCGAGATAATCATCTCAGGTTAATACACCTGCTTTTATTAAAGCGCCTTCCAACGCGTCTATGGTTGCAGGCTTAATCAACATGGCCTGAGCGCCCGTCTTCATTACCCGCTGGCGTGTCTCCGGCTGGTCATCGGATGTGATCACGATAACAGGAACTTTCATCAAACGCGGTTCGCGCCGCAAATAGGCAAGCACTTCCGTCCCATCCACGCCTGGCATATTAATATCAAGGCAGATGAAATGAGGCACATAACTGGCTACAATCGAAATCGCAGGGCTTGAACCATAAGCCACGCGGGCGGGCAGATCTAAAATCTTCAACATTTGTTGAAGAGCATCTGCCGTTTCGCGGTTATCGTCAATTATTAATCCATCTTCCATATTTAATCCTCCAAAATTATTTTACCCATTAATGAAATATCATACCCTATTAATTTCGAAACCGATTCTCGAAAGCCTTGACTCAATAATATTTCAAAAAGGGGGTAAAGCAAATCACTTTCCGCATTTTCCTTCGGAATTACCAGGTCATATCTTTCCTGAAATAAAGGGACAAAATCCAGGTCTAACGCCTGTGCTGCGGCGGCAATGCCAAGTCCGCAGTCTGCGCGGCCCGATGCCACTGCTGCGGCAACTCCGAGATGGGTATATTCTTCCTGAGTATAGCCGAGAATAGAATCAGATGACATCCCGATTAAGTTTAGTTGATAATCCAACAAGACGCGCGTACCCGCACCACGCTGTCGATTTACAAACTGAACTCCACGGTTCAGACTCCGCTTTGAGCTGGCGAGGTCTTCCAGCCTTTTGACTCCCTTTGGGTTGCCCCTCTTGACGATCAAACCCTGATCACGCCCCGCCAGGGCAATTACCCGCACCGGAATATTTGGCATGTATTGACGAATATATGAAATATTATAGGAACCATCTTTTGGGTCCAGCAAATGTGACCCAGCCAGGTGAGCCTCGCGGCGGCTTAAGGCTACAAGCCCGCCCTGCGAACCGACATTTGCAGAAGCAAACCTGCGATCGTGTTCAGCCAGAAATTGCGCGAGCAGATCGAGAGTCATATCATGTGAGCCGATGCAGAAAATTGTCTTTTCAATTTCAGCACGCGTTCGATACATGCGGACCTTTACCTGCTCGCCCGCCTCGAACCCTTGCACGCCGCTTGGGATTAATGCGAGTCCATCCGCTTGCACAAGTGAAGTAATGACTCCCGCTCCACGCGATAATGGCGCGGCAAGAAGTTTACCGCCTACCTTCCCAACTGCCACACGCACATAATCATCATCGCCCGCAGGTGAAACAAGTTTACGCGTCAGGGTTGCAGTTTCAACCGGCAATTCAAGTGCAGGCCGGCCCAGCCATTTGGCGATGACAGGTTCAACAAAAATATCAACCGTAAGCGCAGCCGAGACGGGATAGCCGGGCACACCGATGATGGGGATAAGATTTAAGGATGAGGATTGAAGATCATCCGATTTATGATTTACGATTTGCGATTTGCGATTTATTAAACCCAGAATAACCGGGTGACCCGGTCGCACTGCCACGCCGTGAACCAATAGCGTACCTAATTTCTCAACTACTTTCGCAGAAAAATCCTCCGCGCCTGCTGAGGAGCCGGCATTTAATAAAACCAGATCATGCGTCTGCGCGGCTTCGAGCACGCGCTCACAGATCGAATCAAAATTATCATTTGTGATCGGATAACGAGTCGGCTCGCCGCCCATGACTTTGATCTGCGCCGCCATGACAAGCGAGTTGTATTCGAGGATGTCGCCGGGTTTTAATTTGGATCCGAT
>JANODZ010000402.1:0-4329 GCA_031412935.1 Anaerolineales bacterium | reverse complement strand
CGGTTAACGCAAACACTTCTTTCGCTCCGCATAGATACAACGCTTCCGCAGCGGAAGATAAGGTTGACCCAGTTGTAGAAATATCATCCATCAAGAGAATATTTTTACCCTTCACGCCTGCCCCAGCCAGAAAGGCTTCATGAACGTTTTGCTTCCGTTCCTGCCTTGACAATCCCACCTGCGAACGCGTTTCTTTGTGACGGTTTAACACTTTTGGTGAAAATCCAACGTCCAGCAACATTGCCAGCGGCATCGCAATCATTCCAACCTGATTATAGCCCCTTTGTTTATATCTCCGAGGACTTAATGGAATGGGGACAATTGTATCAATTTTCCAATCTAATTTTTTTACAAAGTTAACCATTTCGGCGGCAAGTACATCACCCAAACCTATGTCACGCCGATATTTCAATTTATGTAATACCTTCTTAATCGGATCTTCATAAACCGCCCACGCTCGTAATGTAGAAAAATGCGGCCGATCCGCGCGGCAGGCATCACAAATATTTGCCCTATCCTGCGGCAGACCACACACTTCACAAAGAGTGCCCTCTAAAATATTCACACGACAATGGCACTCCGAACACCAGCGAGACCCATTTTTTCCACAGCCTCCACATACAGGAGGAAAAATAATATCTAATCCAAACCAAAGTGATCTATAGAAGGTATAGGCCAAGGTATCTTTGGGCATCTCTGCTTCTTATAAATAAATTTAGATGGCCAGATAATTTACCGTTAGTGAAAATTAATTACCTACTCCCACTCCAAAGGCTGCCATCATCTGAAATACTGCTGGCGCTAACAGAACAATAAAAATGGAAGGGAAGGTTAAGAAAGCCATTGGAACGATCATCTTTATAGGCGCTTTGCGTGCCAGTTCCTCCGCAAATTGACGTCGTTTCACGCGCAGTTGATCAGATTGAATGCGAAGTACTTTCGCTAAACTAACACCGAGGGTCTGACTCTGTATCACAGCGGCAACAAAACTTGTTAATTCGGATAAACCAAGCCGATCCGCCATATCCCGCAGCGCCAAGCGTTGCGGCTTTCCCAATTGAACTTCGCGAATACATCGCCCAAACATTAGAGAAAGTTCATTCTCCCATTTATCAGCTACTTTACTCATGGCGGCATCAAAACCCAAGCCTGCTTCCACGCAAATCGTTAATAAATCAAGCGCATCAGGTAAAGCTTTCCGTACCTCACCTTGACGGCTATTTATACGGCCTTGCAGCCATAGCTGCGGAAAGAAGAATCCCAGGGTAGTAAAGATGCCTACAATTAAGACTATTCTACCTGGCGACCAGCTATTCCCGGCAAGGCCAATCGTAAGGAGTCCCCCACCAAATAATGCAGCGACAACAAAACGGGTCGCCAAAAAAGTTGAGGCTTCTATACGGCCGGGATTGCCAGCCAATTCCAATTTAAGGGTGGTTTCCTCTAAGAGCTTCTGCGGTGTAAATCGTGTTGATAATTCGCCCACCTTATTAATGATCGGGATAAGTACCCGCTGTGTAAAGGGTTCCTGCAGTTCAATTTCACCAAGTGAAACAGATTCGCCACGCTGAGTTGCTTCTGCCAGGCGAGATAAAACGGGGTCGGATTCTTCCTGGCGGCCGCCCATACCAGAAGCGCGCATACCCACCACAATTAGTGCAATCACACCACCTAAAATTAATACTCCAACAATGAGACCTATTACAGTGGTATTCATTTAAACCTCAATATCCGCGATCTTCATCATAATAAAATAACTTGACCCAATTAACCCAAGCGTAACACAAGCAATAATGGATGTAACGACCGGTCCACCATCGGTTATTGACAGTAAATAATTCTTATTAAGAAACCATAAAACGATCATAAGACCAAACGGAATCATGGAAAGTAAAGATCCGGAAGCGCGCACTTGAGCTGTAAGAACACGCACTTCGCCTTTTATACGAACTCGTTCACGAATGGTAAATGCGATATTATCCAAAATTTCAGAAAGATTACCGCCCACTTCTCTTTGCACATTGATCGCGGTGATGACAAAATCAAGATCTTCGCTTGGAATACGAACAAGCATATTGTTAAATGCAGTTTCCATGGCGATACCGATCTGCATTTCCTGAACCACACGGCGAAACTCATCATTTATTGGTGATGGAAGTTCTTTACTTATCGATTCCATTGCCTGTGTGGTCGAATATCCCGCACGAAGGCCATTAACCATCAAGCTAAGCATATCGCCCAATTGATCATTAAATTTTAAAAGTCGGCCTTTTTGTTGCCGCTTCACATATATGCCCGGGGCCAACATTCCAACAACTGCCCCGATCAAGGCCGAGAGCCAGTGCCGGTCTCCAAGAAACCATAATACCAGGCTGCTTAACAGTATAGAGAGCGCGATTAATATAAAATATTCACCAACCTTAAATTTCAAGTCAGCGCGGGAAAGACTGCGGGCAACTCGATCGCCGTAAGATGTCTTGGCTACACGTTTCGATACCCATTCTGTTATTACAAATTTTTGCGCTTCCTTGTCCGGATCTTGTTTATCATCATCCATATATTGCGACAGACGCTGTTCAACCACAGCATTTTCGCTGTTTGATGAAACAAAAACACCAATAATCAACAGAATGATTATTGCGATCCCTCCAAAGATGATAATTGTACTTATAGACATATTAATTTTTCTAAAATAAGTTTTGCTTAGGAATGTCGGCGTTCACCAACGCCAAAAATTGAAGGCGGCAAATGGATCCCGGCAGCTTCGATCTTCTCCATGAATTTCGGGCGTAATCCGGTTGGGCGCGTACGGCCGATGATTCTGCCATTTTCCGTGCCGGTTTGTTCGAAGACAAAGATGTCAGTCATTGTAATTACATCACCTTCCATGCCGCTTACTTCGGCGACGGCAGTAATTTTTCGGCTTCCATCACGCATGCGCGCCTGCTGAACAATCACATCAACAGCGCCGGCAATTTGCTCGCGAATTGCTCTAACAGGCAAATCCATTCCAGCCATAAGGCACATGGTCTCCATACGTGAAATTGCGTCACGTGGAGTATTAGCATGGGCAGTCGTCATTGAGCCATCATGACCAGTATTCATTGCTTGCAACATATCAAGAGTTTCACCACCGCGACATTCACCAACAATTATCCTGTCAGGCCGCATACGCAGAGCATTCATAACCAGGTCACGAATGGTAATTTCACCGCGCCCTTCAATGTTCGGGGGCTTAGATTCAAGCGTAATCACATGTTCCTGGCGCAATTGCAACTCAGCGGCATTTTCTATTGTTAAGATCCGTTCATCATCAGGAATAAAACCGGAGAGCACATTTAATAAAGTTGTTTTGCCTGAGCCGGTACCGCCAGAAATAACAATATTTAATCGGGCCTCAACACAAGCCTTTAGAAATTGCACGGCTTCATTTGTTACAGTGCCAAATTGAATCATTTGATCAATGGTAATTGGATTCTTTGAAAACTTTCGAATCGTCAAGACCGGGCCGATCAAGGAAATTGGAGGAATTACTGCATTTACACGAGACCCATCCGGTAAGCGCGCATCTACATACGGGCTGGACTCATCAATACGCCGGCCTAATGGAGCGACGATACGGTCAATAATTCGCATTACATGTTCATTGCCTTCAAAAGTAATCGGAACCCGGTGAAGCTTACCTTTGCGTTCAATATAAATATTTTTCGGTCCGTTCACCATAATTTCAGTAATCGTATCATCTTCCAATAAAGCCTGCAACGGTCCCAAACCCAGGATTTCAGCGGCTATCTGCTCAAACAAACGCGCACGTTCGGGCCTTGAAAGAACAATATTTTCTTCCGTAAGAATTTGTTCGAACAAATCTTGAATTGTACGGCGAACATCATCCGTTTTGGTGGCATCCATAGACGGGTCAATTTCAGCAAGCAACTTATTCTGAACACGAGTCTTTAAGTCAAAATATGAGCCGGCTTGTGGAGATGTAATAGGAGCGCTAACCCGCCTGGCTTGCAATGACGAAAGTCGAGAGCTATCGCCTCCTGCACCAGATGGCAATGCACTACCAGGTTGCTTTGGCGGCGAAGACGATGGCGTACCACCATCCTGCTGACCACTACCTTGACCCTGCTCAATACGTCGAAGCAATGACATAATAAATCTCCTTAACGTTTACCAGACACTTCACTTTCAGATTCTAAAGTAATCAGCCGCGCCCGAACTGCCTCAGCCAATGAAACGATACCTCTTCCAACAGGCTGGGCTTTGTTATCCAACATAAAAGGCACTCCGCGATTAACAGCCGTAATGGCAATCTTCTCATCAAGC
>JANODZ010000401.1:0-1989 GCA_031412935.1 Anaerolineales bacterium | reverse complement strand
TCACAAAGTTGAACGCTTTGTCGTCATCTCCACCGATAAAGCGGTGCGCCCGACAAGTATTTATGGCGCGACCAAGCGCCTCGCAGAAATGATCGTCCTCGATGCCGCCCGCCGGCACCAGCGCGCCTTCAGCGTTGTCCGCTTTGGAAATGTGCTTGGCTCGCGCGGCAGTATCATTCCTATATTCAAAAATCAAATCGCATCAGGCGGACCGATTACCATTACGCATCCCGATATGATCCGTTTTTTTATGACCATTCCTGAAGCGGTTTATCTTGTTCTGCAAGCTTCCTCCATGCAGGCTGGCGGTGAAGTTTTTGTGCTCAACATGGGTCAGCCCGTTCGCATCCTCGACCTTGCCGAAGACCTTATTAAACTTTCTGGTCTTGAACCAAATATAGATATTGAAATTACATTCACTGGCATTCGCCCCGGTGAAAAACTTGCCGAAGAACTTTGGGATGAAGGCACGCCCCTCATCCAGACTCCGCACCCCGACATCTTCCGCCTCGATCAAGACGCATCATTCTGGCACAGCCCCCTGCGGGTAATCCCAAACCTGCCTGAAGTGATTGAGCAGTTGTCCACCCTCAGCTTCTCCGCAGATCGCGTTGCAATCAACAAGCTATTCAATGAATTAATTCCCGGCTCCGCCATCAGCGAAATTCAACCCATCAACCTTCAATCCCTCGATCTATAGAACCCAATGCCTGAAGTTAATCTCGCCGCTTGGAATCATTTTCTGGAATCTCATCCCAACGCGCATTTACTGCAAATGGGTGAATGGGGTGAACTTAAAAAATATTTTGGATGGAAACCAGTCCGCATCGTTCTTAACAACGAGATTGGTTGCCAGATCCTTTTTCGCCGCCTGCCTTTGGGGTTGACTCTCGGCTACATGCCAAAACCAGTAAGTAGTAATTGGTTATTGGTAATTGGAGATTCGTTCTGGGAAGAGATTGACTCAGTGTGCAAAAAGAACCATGCCATCTTCCTGAAAATCGAACCCGACCTTTGGGAAGGCCAATTACTAATTACCAATCACCAATTACTAATCTCCCCCCACAACATCCAACCCCCCCGCACCATCGTCATTGATATTAAAGAAAACGAAGAAACCATTTTGACCCGTATGAAACCCAAATGCCGTTACAACATCCGCCTGGCCGAGAAGAAAGGTGTGACCATCCGCGCATGGGACGATCTCTCCACCTTCCATGAAATGATGACAGTCACAGGCGGGCGCGATAACTTCGGCGTGCATTCAAAACAATATTATCAACGCGTATACGAGTTGTTCCGTCCCAAAGGGAGTTGTGAATTATTGGTTGCTGAATTTGAAGGCAAAGCACTTGCCGCGCTGATGGTCTTTGCGCAGGGGAACCGCGCCTGGTACGTCTACGGCGCATCCAATGACCAGGAACGCAACCGCATGCCAACTTATCTTTTACAATGGGAAGCCATCCGTTGGGCAAAAGCCCGCGGCTGTGAAGAATATGATCTGTGGGGCGTCCCCGACGAAAACGAAGAAACACTCGAATCTAATTTTGAATCCCGCCACGATGGGCTTTGGGGCGTATACCGATTTAAGCGTGGATTTGGCGGTCAACTTAAGCGGGCCGCGCAGGCGTGGGATAAAGTGTATATGCCATTGCTTTATAAACTTTACCTTTGGCGTATGGCGGGAACTGAAAGTTCATGATGCACGCATATACTGGCCAACCCAATGAATGGAATGAGGTCATTTCTCTCTTGCCGGAGCCGCATTTTCTGCAAACGTGGGAATGGGCACAGGTGAAAGCGATGTATGGCTGGATTCCCATGCCTTATATCTGGCGCGAAGACTCTGGCAATATTATTGCTGCGGCGATGATATTAAAGAAGCAGATCCTCAGTCGTGGATTCGCCGCGCGCCTTTCCATTTTATATGCGCCGAAAGGCCCGTTATTGGACTGGAATCATGCAGCCTTACGAACTCGTGTTTTAAAC
>JANODZ010000400.1:0-4806 GCA_031412935.1 Anaerolineales bacterium | reverse complement strand
TGCGTCAACAAAAGTTTATACAGTTACGGTCTTAATAAGCTCCGTCACCGCAAAAGATATTACTGCCTTCAGTTTCACGACCCCGGCAGCGACTGGTGTGATCACAGGTACGAATATCGCAGTTACAGTTCCTTTCGGTACAAATGTCACTGCGCTCGTGGCATCTTTTACGACCACTGGAACATCGGTACAAGTTGGAGCGACAGCGCAGGTCAGCGGAACGACACCCAATAACTTCACCAGTCCGGTCACCTACACCGTTACTGCCGCGGATGCGTCAACAAAGGTTTATATTGTCAGGGTAACTTTTGCACGCGGTATAGTGAGCCTAAAATTAAGATCTACTGGATATCGTGATGGCTGGGTGCCTGAATCAAGTGAAAACAGCAATGTAGGGGGCTCCGGCGGTAACACAGACAGCGATCTAATTAGAGTCGGCGACGATTCCGGAGACCGACAAAACCGCGCCATTTTACATTTTCCAACCTATTACCTGCCGGATAATGCGGTAATCACCAGAGTCCTTCTGATGATCCAACAGGATAATATTGTTGGGACCAATCCATTTACAACCCTTGGAAACATCTCCATTGATATTAAAAAGGGTTTATTTTATAACAATCGATTCAATTTTACCTTGCTGCCAAAAGAATCCTTTGAGGCTCCCGCAGATATGTATGCGGCGGGAACCATACAAAATAACCCTACCAGCAGCTGGTATTGGGCTTTGCTGGATAATAGTGCCTTCCAACACATTAATTTGATTGGAATTACTCAGCTTCGCCTCGGCTTCCAACTGGACGACAATGATAATCTGAGTAATAATTATATAAATTTCATCAGTGGAGATCATGTGCAACAAAACAAACGACCCTATTTGAGAATAGATTATTATCTCCGCTATTAATAACGCAGCGGGCGTATAAAATACACCAGTTTATATTAACCTGTCTGGATCCGCCCGAGCATAACCACCTGGTTCTACAAGTAACGTAACCAAAATATAAATCCGTGCTGGTTCGAAATCATTAAATACAAGGGCGATTGAATGAAGTTTTCATTCAATCGCCCTCGCCCTTAAACACGAAGCTTGCGCAAAAGCAATTCTTAATATCTGTCCTTCAACTCTGCAACAGGCAAGAAAATCTGTCCTTCGCTGTGATCGCCGACGCTTGTTGTTTTTTCTTGTGACTCAACTGCCAACCACGCAGTAAATGCAGCCACTAATGCGTCGAGCTGCTCAGGCATATATAACAATTCCATCGGCCATATTCCTTTAACAAGCTTGTAACGCGTAATCTCTTCAAAAAAATCCATTGGATCTTTAACCTGAAGACCATGTTCATACAAAATCAATTGACGTTGCAGCCGCCCCTCCAATGAAGATTTTGCCAGGGGGATCTGCTCTGCCATTACGCAAAAACAGGCTTGCGGGTGTGTCTCCAAAAATTGTAATGGCGATTCCTTTTCAGGATATTTATTGAACCCCATCTTCCCCAAATTGCGATACAGTTCAAATCCCACCTGAATCCACGCGGGGCACAAAGCCGCGCTGGCGGGAGTGCCTGCCACGGCAATACCGCGCTGACGTAGTTCATATTCAGACATACGTATCTCTGCGCCGCGGAGCTGATGCGGGGTAAGCATCTCCTTCTTCATCCTCTCGCGGACAAGTCCACGGTTTACTCCCGCGGGCGCATTAACTGCCACGGTCGCAGATTTTTGGCCAGCGAGAAATGCAATCACATCATCCATCTCTCCATCTGCAAGCGCGAGGAGACGCAAGTCTTTATCCAAAGCCGCATAGGTAAAAGACTTGCGCCCCGAGGTCGGGTCAATGCCCACGAAAACCGAGTCTGTAAAGGTCATAGGTAATAAATTAAGTACTCAGGTAGACAGGTATATAGATGGAGAGATAAAATCTATTTTACACCCCAATTCATGTAAACCCAATCAACAATGCAAAAAAACCAACGCATTATTCTCTATATCCTGATCCTGATCGCAGGCGCGGCCTGGATCGTTTTATCAGCTGACGCTACAAAAGGGGCTGGCAATACGTCCGCACCACAAGCAGGATTCAGCGCGCCTGATTTTACACTTCCAACGCCATTAGGCGAATCCTACACATTATCCAATTTGCGTGGCCAGGCCGTGCTTGTAAATCTTTGGGCCAGCTGGTGCCCTCCCTGCCGCGCTGAAATGCCCACAATCGAAAAAATGTATCGGGAATATAAAGACCAGGGATTTATCGTCCTCGCAATTAACATGACCTATCAAGATGACCCTTTCGCTGTCGTTCCATTTCTAGAGGATCACGACATCACCTTCCCTACCCTACTCGACGAAACTGGTGACGTCGCAGCCGCGTATCAACTGCGTTCCCTGCCTTCTTCATATTTTATCAATCGCGAGGGCATCATCACCGAGGTGGTTATCGGCGGTCCCATGTCAGAAGCACTGCTTCGCACACGCATTGAACAAATCCTAAAATAAGATGCTCACAACATTCCTTAATTTATTTTCGCCCCCTCGTCATTTGATCCTGCTTGTTATTTTCGCCTGGATGGGTCTCATCCTCGCTGAAAAACGCGCCGAACGTCATGGAATTAGCAAAGACGATCTAAACAATTTCACCTTTTATGGTCTCATTGCATTTATTATCGCAGGGCGCATTTCGTTTATTTTGCAAAATATTCCCACCTTCCTCAAGAGTCCGCTTGGCGTCATCTCGATCAATCCCGATCTATTCGATCCATTCGGCGGCGCGGGTATTGCCTTCATGGTCGTATTCGTTTACGGTCAACGCCGCCAGCTTTCCATCTGGAACACCTTAGACGCACTCACTCCATTCTTCGCAATCCTCGCGATTGGATCAGGATTAAGTCACCTGGCGGCTGGCACGGCATTTGGAAAAGAAACTGATCTATCGTGGGGAATTAATTTATGGAACGCCACACGCCATCCTACTCAAATATACGAGACGCTCGCATCTCTCTTAACCTTTGGCCTGCTCTGGTTTAAAAATCACGATCCTATTCCTGGCATTCTCTTCCTCATCTTCGCGATGCTGACAACTGGTTCCCAACTCCTATTACAAGCCTTCCACGGCGACAGCACATTGGTGTTCGACGGTCTGCGCCAGAAGCAAATTATTGCATGGGTTCTGCTTGGTATTTGTTTTGTGCTATTTGAATTAAGGATCAAACAACAAACTTAATGAAAATGTGCGGAAAGAAAAACTAGTTTGACGGAAATCTGTCAAACTAGTTTTTCTTGGGAGTCTTTAACAAAATGGGCTCAGAAAACCTCTCACCACAGAGATCACGGAGCACACAAGATTTTCAAGAGGTATTCTCCGTGATCTCTGTGTGCTCCGTGGTCACCTGCACTGGCGTGCGGCGCAAGTGTAAATCTTTTGGGAAGCCAATAAAATAAGAAACTCTCTTTTTCATTTCCCTTAACCCAATACGGGTTCGATTAAGCCATAACTCCCATTACGACGGCGGTATAAAACATTAATCTTGCTGGTCTTTGCGTTGTAAAATATAAAGAAGTTATCATGCCCAAGATTACGCATTTGAATCACAGCTTCCTCTTCGCTCATCGGATTCAACACAAATTTCTTTTTGCGCGCCACCAACAGTGAAGGTTCGCCGGTTTCATCATCAAAAATTGGTTCCGCCGCTTCTGCAGCAGAGCGGCCGTCACCGCGCCCATGATGATGCTTTCCCTTATAGTGTTCAATCTGACGTTGCATATTTTCAAGAGCGAGATCAAAAGCAGCCAGCGCGTCATCTGCGCGATCTTCAGTCCGCAGAGTAAAGCCTTTGCCATAAACGGTAATCTGTGCAACATTACGATCGGCGGAATTCCGAGCCGCTTTAAAGTGCGCCAGCTCTACGCGTGCTTCATCGATCGCTGGCAGGAAATGATCAAAATTACCTGCTTTCTTATTCACATAACCATCAATCTCTTCGGTTAATCGGATATTACGGGTTTGAATTTCCACTTTGTTAGACATTTGTCCTCCTTGGGCGATGAAATAAATGCCGAGCTGCGCTTATACATGCCTCAAGCCATGATGGGGCAACGCGCGCGCGACGGTTAACGCAAACACTTCTTTCGCTCCGCATAGATACAACGCTTCCGCAGCGGAAGATAAGGTTGACCCAGTTGTAGAAATATCATCCAACAAGAGAATATTTTTACCTTTCACTCCTGCCCCAGCCAGAAAGGCTTCATGAACGTTTTGCTTCCGTTCCTGCCTTGACAATCCCACCTGTGAACGCGTTTCTTTATGACGGTTTAACACTTTCGGTGAAAATTCAACGTCCAGCAGCATTGCCAGCGGCCTCGCTATCATACCAACCTGGTTATAACCCCTTTGTTCATATCTACCAGGGCTTAATGGAATGGGAACAATTGTATCTATTTTCCAATCTAATTTTTTTACAAAGGCAGCCATTTCGGAGGCAAGTACATCACCCAGGGCTATGTCGCGGCGATATTTCAATTTATGTAATACCTGCTTAATCGGACCTTCATAAACAGCCCAGGCCCGTAATGTAGAATAATGCGGCCGATCCGCGCGGCAAGTATCACAAATATTTGCCTTATCCTGTGGTAGACCACACACATCACAAAGAGTGCCATCTAAAATATTCACACGATAATGGCACGCCGAACACCAGCGAGACCCATTCTTTCCACATCCTCCACATACAGGAGGAAAAATAATATCTAATCCAAACCAAAGTGATCTATAGAAGGTATAGGCCAAGGTATCTTTGGGCATCTCTGCTT
>JANODZ010000399.1:0-8813 GCA_031412935.1 Anaerolineales bacterium | reverse complement strand
CGGGAGTCATCGCGTCGGGTTGGGTGAAGTCGAATCGCAAATGTGTGGGTGCAACCAATGAACCAGCCTGACGGGCGTGGTCGCCGAGGATTTCATGCAGCGCTTTGTGGAGCAGATGGGTGGCGGTGTGGTTGCGCATGATGTTATGACGGCGGATCGTGTCCACTTCGGCGGTGGCTTTGTCGCCCACTTTGGGTTGACCAGCGATAACCTGCCCGATGTGAGTAATGACTCCAGCCGCAGCGCGTCGAGTGGATGTAATTTCAATCTCCCAGCCCTCACCCTGCCCTCTCCCAGTAGGAGAGGGGTGAATGGCGGATGTATCCTTCATCATTTACCTGACCCCCAGACTCAATATAGAAACCTGTCTTAGGCAGGATGACTTCAACTTCATCATCAAGAGAAGCAGAGGAAACCGATTCGCCATTAACGATCAATGCTAAAACCTCACCGTCCACTTTGGGGCTGCTGTACGGATCGTATTCAACACCATCTTTACCGAGGGGCGGGGTGACCCCGCCCTTACCCGCTTGCAAGTCTTTCAAGATGTTCGCAAAGAATTCCGAATCTTCTCCACTGCGTTTGCCCATGGCTTTGCCGCCGCCAGAGGCTTTGCTGTGATGTCCTTTTGCGTCGTTGAAACCTGTTTCATCAATATCGAGTCCCTGTTCACGGGCAATGTCGCGTGAGATTTCGAAGGGCAATCCGTAAGTAGCATATAGATCAAATGCGATATTTCCATCGAGCGTGTTTTTGTTTGAAGAGCGAATCTCGTCGAGCTGATTCTGTAAATGAGCAGTACCCGCTTCAACCGTCCGCGCGAAGCGGACTTCTTCCCGGGTCAGATTATCCAAAATCGTTGCTCTGTTCTTTTCCAGTTCAGGATAAAAATCGCCATAATAATTGATCACAGCTTCTGCAACTTTGGCGAGGAATGGTTGATTAAGTCCGATCTTGGTTCCGAAGCGCGCGCCGCGGCGGATGATCATGCGCGTGATGTAATTGCGCCCGGCGTTGCCCGGGACGACACCATCGGCGATGAGAAACGCGGCGGAGCGGGCATGGTCACAGATGACGCGATAAGGTGTAAAGTTCGCATCCATTTCTTTTTCAGTGTGACCCGTGAGCGAACGCAGAACATCAAGCGAGCCGCTAAAAAGATCAGTTTTGTAATTTGAATCAACGCCCTGCAAAACGGAGACGATACGCTCGAAACCCATGCCCGTATCAACGTGTTTTTGTGGAAGCGGCTCAAGGCGGCCATCTTCGAAAAGATTGTATTGAATGAAAACGTTGTTCCATAATTCGAGATAACGCGTGCATTCCCCGTTCACACCGCAGACATGATCTGTGCCGCGCAGGTTATCGCGTTCTTCGCCAAGGTCAATGTGGATTTCGGAACACGGTCCGCATGGACCGAACTCCGCCATTTGCCAGAGGTTTTCCTTGCGCCCAAAAAACAAAACATGCTCAGGGTTGAATCCAATTTGTGCCTTCCAAATATCGGCGGCCTCATCATCGCGCGGAATATTTCCACCGTCATCTTCAAAACAAGTGGCGTAGAGTTTATCCTTGGGCAAGCCCCACACATCCGTCAACAACTGCCACGACCACGCGATGGCTTCCTTTTTATAGTAATCACCAAATGACCAGTTGCCGAGCATTTCAAAAAACGTGTGATGCGTATCGTCGCGGCCCACATCTTCAAGATCATTATGCTTGCCCGCCACACGCATACACTTCTGCGAGTCGACGGCGCGTTTATATGGGCGCGTATCCGTGCCGACGAACACATCCTTGAATTGCACCATGCCCGAATTGGTAAACAGCAAAGTCGCATCCCCGCCCGGCACAAGTGACATGGACGGCACGGCGGTATGCCCGTGCTCGACAAAGAAATCTATAAAATCCTGACGGATCTGGTTGCCTGTTGGTTTTTTATTCATAAGTGCTCCGCGAACAATTGATTGACGCAGTATTATACCAACAGGGAGGGAAGATGAAAGAAGAAAGAGGGATTTTGGAATTGGAAAACGCCTTCTGCTTAACGGAATGCTGGTTCGGTTTCGAGAAATATTTTCTCCCTTTTATCACTTCCCGACGAGTGGTCAGAATGAAGCTTTCCGAATGCGGGTTTGGAATCTCAATCCAAATTTATATTAAATAGGATTTCAGCTAAAAACAGGCGGCATTCAAAATAGGTTTGATATTGATATTCTCAGGAAAATGTTGTATATTAATCCCTGTTCAGTAAATTAGGTCTTTTAGTTTTTTACACTTTTGATAAAAGGAGAACCCCCTATGGAACGATATAACGATCAGCCCAATGAATTTACGAAAGTAGAGACAGAAGCCTGGCTCGCGCAGGCGTCCGACCCGCTCGATGGAGACAGGACAATCCCAGATCCGTTGCCAAACCCAACACCCATGCCCCCGCCGGAGCCTGAACCAATTCCCGTACCCTTAACTCCTTCAATGCCAGTGCCGATGCCAGTGCCGATGCCAATGCCAATGCCAATGAAAGAACCTGAAGCCTTGCCTAAAGTTCTGCCCAAAGCTAAACCCAAAGCTAAACCCAAGGCTAAACCCAAGGCTAAACCCAAGGTTAAACCCAAGGTTAAAGCAAAGCCCAAGGCGAAGGCAAAACCGAAGATCAAGGCAAAGGCAAAATCGAAGGTCAAGCCGAAATCAAAGCCAAAAGCCAAACCGAGTAAAAAAGCTGGATCGAAATCTGGGAAGCGCACGCCAACCAAACGAAAATAAAGTGGATGCCCCGCAATTCTGAATAATAATTTGGGTTTCAGGATGGCAGATCCGTCAATATTTTATGGCAAAAGTGATGCCTGACCTTTCCAATTGAATATCGCCGCACCCCCTTACAAATTAGTAAGGGGGTGTTTTTTTGCCTTCCAAATCATTACATGTTTGCAGGAAATACAACCACATAGGATATACTTTCAAAATGAGTCTGCAGAAACCATCCCTGGATCCGCTAATCTCTTCTCCTGACAGCAATGAATACTTTAATTCCATCAGTCATTTGATCGGTGCAATATTGTCAATCTCGGCGCTGGCGGTCCTTGTCTCGCTGGCGGCGATCGCCGGCAAACCTGCACATGTAGTGAGCTTTGCCATTTACGGAATCAGCTTATTCCTGTCATTGTTATTTAGCTGTCTCTTGCACTTCTTTTTACTTTACAACAAATATTTACGTGTTTTTGGCATTCTTGACCACAACGCGATCTATATTCTCATCGCTGGCACGTATACTCCATTTTGCCTAACGATCTTAAAGGGCGGCATGGGCTGGGTTTTATTCGGCATTATCTGGAGTCTCGCCGTATTTTTTATCACCCTTAAATCCATTTTCTTTACAAAGATTACCATTCTAATGTCCAACATCAGCTTCCTGCTTATGGGCTGGCTGATTGTATTTCTAATCAACCCCATTTATACTCAACTTGGCATGGGAGCCATATCCCTGCTGGTAATCGGTGGTTTGTTCTACACCGTCGGCGCACTGATCTTTGCAAAAGGGAAGCCGAATCCTTTTCCGCCGTATTTTGGCAATCATGAAATTTGGCACTTATGTGTGATGACAGGCAATACAATAATGTTTTTAGTCATGCTGTTTTATGTATTGCCTTATCCAAAACTATAATTTGAATGCAAAAAAATAAAATTCGTCACTAGTTGTCACCTGATAAAATTATTCAAGCAATATTTATTTATATATCATTGGAGAGAAATACCATGGCTAAAATCCTCTTAATTGAAGATGTACCCGACAGCGCCGAACTCGTTTTCAGAGTTTTAACCCCGATCGGCTACAAAATTATTCACGCGTCTGACGCAGGCACGGGTCTGCAAATGGCGCTGGCTGAAATCCCCGATCTGATTTTATTAGACCTGGGATTGCCGGATTACGATGGGCAAACCCTGGCCGGGTTCTTGCGCGCCGAACCCGTGTTGGATAAAACATTGATCGTTGCCCTGACTGCCTGGCCTGAGGAAACAGCCAAACAGATGGTCGAAAGCTACGGATGTAATGGTTACATCAGCAAGCCGATCGTTAAGGTTAAGGAATTTGTCGCTCAAATCAATTCATATTTAAAAGCAACTTAAATGCAGCCCGCTAATACCAACAATACCATCCAACTCATCCGCGCGAGTCAATTAACCTACGAACAACTCACAAATATCTATAACCAAACCCGGGTAGATTACATGGTGCCTATGCCCATGAATGCCGCCCGCCTGGCTGAGTATGTCGAGACTTATGACGTGGCGCTGGATCGCTCCCTGGTCGCCACCACACAAGAAGGCGAAATGCTTGGGGTTGTAATGCTGGGCGTGCGTAAAAATCGAGCCTGGGTGACGCGTCTGGGTGTTATTCCAAATACGAGACGCCAGGGGGTGGGTAATGTATTGATTGGAAATCTGTTTCAACATTCAGCCGATTTACAAATAAACTTTATTATGCTTGAAGTAATTAAAAATAATATTCCGGCCCAGCAATTATTCTTTAAATATGGTTTCCGTGAAATTGGTGAATTATTGGTGCTCCGTCGTCCGCCGCACACCCCGGCGCCAAACCCGATCGTGGCAGATGCCCAACGGCTGGACCGAACCGAATCCCTGGTACTCGTCGGTCGCGATCGCGGAACCCAGCCGTGGACAAATCAATCTGAATCTTTGATCAACGCGCACGAAGTATCAGGGTTGCGGCTTACTTTGGCGGATGGCAGCCGCGGCTGGCTTGTATATCAACGGCAAAAGTTTCTTCTAACCCGCTTTGCGTTCAAAACCGAAGTAGGCGACCCTGCGACGGTGGGTTATGCCCTGCTTTCCCATCTACATTCGCAATATCCGCGCCTGGACACACAAATTGAAAACATACAAATTAATGACCCGCATTTGCCCGCTTTTTACAAAATGGATTATGTTGAATCGTTTCGCCGAATTGAAATGTGGTATGGCGCAACTCCGCCGGCTTTAGCCTGAAAGATTTTTGTACGTTCTTATCTAATTTCACAAGAAAAACTTGTTAAATTATGGGGCTTGGGGGAATGCCTGTAATTTTACTTACGTTTCACCCATAGCCCCAGTGTGCCTGCAAACGACTGCATAAACTCATCGTACGAATATTCCTGCCTTTTATTTGGGAACGGGTTGTAAATTTCTACCCAGCCCCCGTTGCCGCCATGTTTTCCATTAGGAAATATTTTATCCAATACAACCCAATGCCCGATCCCCTGCCCGCTTAATCTACCCGTTAAATTATCACCTTGTTTAATCCTTACTCCAGCGACCAGGTAGTAGTTTTCCAGCATTTTTTTCAATTTACCGGCAGAAACGATCAAGCTGCCGGTGATCGGATCTCGCAGCCCCGCTTCAAAACGTAAAATATTACCGGGCAAAGCGTTATATGGGGAAACCTTAAACATGCTTTCTATAGAATCGATGCCCGTTCCACGGTCAACGCGGCCTGCGATGGACAACTCGTAGAATCGTTTTGCTTTTATTTTCCAGTCTGCGACAAAACTCTCAATGTCGATCTTAATAATAAACGCAGCGCAAAGTTGGCCGCACATATTGCGTTTTTTTCCGTCTTCACCCGCCAGGAACATATATTGTTCAGCATCATCATCCTCCGCTGTTGGGTGCGGAATAACCACCTCTGGCTTTGAAAACTTATCGTCGAAATCCTCGAGGACGGCATTCCGCGTCCAACCGGTCTTTCCCTTATGCCTGACCTGTGACCACTGTTTTCCATGTTTCGTTTCTGTTGCACCAGTAAAATCGACCAACGTGCCTTTAAGCAGGGTAACGATTGGCAGCCCATCTGGTAATTCGCGGAAAGTATCCACATCTACAAACCACTTTTTAGATGTGGTAATTTGGGGAATTAACGCCTGCTCCTGTACTCGTTTAACCCAACAGCCTGTATAAGTTCCGCCGCCAAAGGAGCTTATGAAATAGTCATAGGAATATTCCTGCATTTGATTCATGTACGGATTATAGAGTTCAACCCGGCCGCCATTAATTCCATTTGGAGAAATCCTATCCAGGACGACCCAGTGGCCGACTCCATTATTAATTCTTTTTTTTTCATCATCCGGTACGAGCTTGCCGGTATTTTTATTGATGACTACATTCGAAATCAGATAATGGGTCTGAAGCATCTTCTGAAATCTGCGCGGACTCAAGCTTTGGCCCTCAAATACAGGCCCGACCAGCGTTTCTGCAAAATCAACTACATTACCGTTTGCGATGCTATAAGAATAGGCGTTGAGCATATTCTTTATTACAGATAAATCTGTGACCTTGTCGCTATCGCCGCCCAGAGTCCATTTAAACAGGCTGCCGGCGGCATTTTCCCAATCCTTCAGAAATTTCTTTATCGCCACCCCCATCACGAAGGCTATGCACAATTCTCCGCAAAGATTAAATTTTATCAGTTCCTCACCGCGATTATTTTTCCCGAGCACCAAATATTGCGCCGGATCATTTGGGTTGCTGGTTGCGTAGGGAAAAGAAATATCCTGTTCCATCGGGCGAGTTGGAATTTCCACCATCGCCACGGGAAATTTATTTTCAAGATCATCAAAGAAATCATCACGGACCCAGCCAGTCATTGCTCCCTTGCTATTGTGATATATCCCCTCGACCCAGATCGAATCGTGAGTCTTTCCATCTTTGCCAGGCATGGGCACAACCTCCCGCCGCCCGGTAAGTTCAATTTCGGAGCCAAGGAAGAGATCAGCCAGCACATCACCCTGTGGGATTCTACAGAGGGTGACTTTATTCATTACACACCATTTTTGAACAGCCATAATTTCTCCAAAATAAAGTTAGATGCACCTGCTGTTTTGCACAAAGTGTTTTTTATATTATGTCACAAAAGCAGGGAAATGGTCAACTATTATTTCGAATGAAACCTACAGATACGCCCGGCTTAATTATGCCCGCCTGGCCTATCTACTTGATATAATCGGATAAATAAATCAATACCATTCCCGAGGTAGATATGCCGAATAATTTCAGACGTAAACCCTTGAAGATCAGGGTGCCAAAAATATTACTTATTGATTTCAGACCTGCGGCAGTCCCGCAGGAATGGCGAAGCGCAGTCAGCCTGGCCGAAGAGTATGCCGAAGCGATGATCCAGATAAGTCACAAAATATTGATCTATAAGATCGTGGCGAAACTTGATCTCCCGTCATATCCGCTTTTGATGAATGGGACTCAATACAGCGATGCGAGCTGGGCGCAAACCATGCAAGACGACAAAACGGCAATTCGTGATCCGCAAGGCCGCTTTATGCTGGCAGACTATGCGCGGATCTTGCAGGAATATAAAATATTACCCGGCATTCAGAATATGCAAATCGATGAAGTCTGGATTTTTGGCGGCCCCTACTTCGGGTTTTATGAAAGCCGCATGGTTGGGCAGGGCGCATTTTGGTGTAACGCCCCCGCCCTTGAGCAACCCGGCAGGCGTTTTATCATGATGGGATTCAATTACCAGCGCGGCCTCCAGGAAATGGTCCATAGCTTTGGTCACCGGGCTGAAAGCATCCTCTGCAAACATTTCAACTCACAGGAATTTCAAAATAGTCTTTACAAACATCAACCCACTGCCGCGCCAAAAAATGACTTCGAGCGCTGGTTACTTGAGCAAGGAACTGTGCATAGTACACCGGGCGGGGTGGACTATGGTCAAAACGAAATCGCCTGGGCTTCCGCATTAAAACCAGATTGGTGGCCATTTATCATTAATCCAAATCTGGTGAAATAGTAAACAATAATTAATACTACTAATATTATTTAGCTAAGTACCAAGACCTCGCAGTGAAGCGAGGTCTTGGTATTATTAATTCTTCCTTTTTCTTAATCCATTTTATTACATGAACGGTTTGTATTTTATATATTCTAGACTTTTGCAAATTCACCTATATGCTTTCTTTTTACATTAGACCTCTCGCATAAGTATTTGTAGGGCGGGTTTTCAACCCGCCAAAACTCATATCATCAAAAATTGTCAGGCTGCAAGCCTGACCTACTTTGGTGCTTTGGACTTTCGGAAGAGGTCTATTCTTACTCTGCACCGAATGCTGATAACTCGATTGTTTCACTTCCAGCCTGGACAATGTAATATGGCTTCCAGGCCACGCCAAATAAGTTGACATAAATATCAGTCTTCTTGGGTTTGATGCTTACTTCACTGATCTCATTTACGAGACTGCCCCAGCGGTCATTAATTTCAGCGGTCAATCCATCACGCTCCTGTTGAAGATCAGACAGATCTTTATTGTATTGTGCAATGGTTTCAACTGATTCTTCCACATCCGCCTTTGCATTTTGAGATAAGCGGTGTTTTGTAAATTGAGTGGTGACGCTTTTCTTACGGCCGATACCAAATAACCCGGCTCCCAACTCAAGCAAATTAGCGCCTGATTCTATGTTACGGTTTTGAAGATCAGATTGATCTTCGCGGAGTTCACGTGTCTCTCGGCCCAGTTTATCTTCCAAGGACCTGATCTTTTTTTCAATGGCGGAAGTCTTTTTTGCAATTTCAGAATCTCGCGCATCTCTTGCAGCTTCAGAGCAAGCCGTCATAAACTCTGCCTGACTGACATCCGGTCCGCCGAATACCTTTAGTTTAATATTTGCGCGCGCCTTCACTTCAGAATTACGGAAAAGCCAGTCTGTGAAATCTTTTTGCAGGCTGGTCATTAATTTTGTATCATTCAACGGTGAGTCTATGGTGCCGAAGCGCGCACCAGCGGCCGGCGTGGATTCCACTTTAT
>JANODZ010000398.1:0-3287 GCA_031412935.1 Anaerolineales bacterium | reverse complement strand
CGCCTTACGGACAAATAAGTTGCTCATATTTCTCTCCTCTTTAACTATATATTTACGAATTACTAATTACTTTGAACGTTCGTAAGTGTTAATTGGTAATTCGTAGTTAACCTGTTGTCAAAACAAAATTCTCTATCTTATTCTTCTCAAGTTTCACAAGCGCGCCAAGCAAAGTTCCCTGTTCATACATCGAGCCTGGATTAATACAAAGTGTTTTTCCAATTCGAGTTGTGCCGCGGCCTTCGTGGATGTGCCCATGCAGGGTAACCAAAGGCTGAATTTTTTCGATGGCAGTCCGCAGGGCGGTCGAGCCGACTGGTATCATCGAATTGCCTGCCAGCACTGGGCGTAAATCCTTATCCAATTCGGGAGCTTCATCGAGACCTGATTTATAAGGAGGCACATGGATATTGAAGATGGAATTGCGCGGATCCTGCAACTGCGAGATCATCGCTTCATACCTAACCGCAAGCTGACTCTCGTCCTCTTCACGGTGCGTGTTCCAGGGTGTGATATTCGACCAGCCCGAGGCGATCATCTCGTGCCCATCCAATAAAGAGACTTTACCTTCCACGAGCAAAACCCTTTTGCTTGAGCGAATAATATCATCGACTTCGTCCATGTCATCGTTGCCTGGAGAACAATAGATCTGCATGTCGGTGCCTTCAAGTTTTTTATCCGCCAGATCCATCCATTGCTGAACAACCTTTAACACCTCGGCAAGAAAAATCCTGCTGACGCGCTCAGGATCATTCTCAAGCTCGGCAATTTCATCCGGGTTGGTCATGTAGGGATAATATCCGCGGCTGCGCACACGCTTGACCATGTCTGCGAGTTCCTCGTCGTTTGTAGGTTCAAACACCTGTTCAAGTAATGTGATGCGGTAATTTTTGCCGCCCTGATGTACAAATGGGATGACCGCCTTGCCCGTCATATCCCCGCCGAGGATCAACTTATCGGCGTCATAAAATTTCCCCGCGTTAAGAAACTTACTCCAGCAAATATCAGAACCGTGTATATCTGTTGCAAAAAATATAGTGGTCACATGCAAATCCTCTGGCTGAATTTGACTTTCTGAGGCTGTGGTACTTTTATTTCGTTGAATTATACCCCCCGCAGGATGGTTTTTCGAAATTCGTTAACGAAAACAACCCGCCATAAGACTGATTTTAGAATGTGCAACGGGGTGTATAATTGCCTTGATAAAAGTAAACATACACGCCAGAAATTTCCCGCTTCTTCGGTATCATCATCACGATGTATCATAGCGACCACCAACCGCCGCATTTTCATGTTAGATATGGAGATAACAAAGCGCAGGTGACTATTGAAGCTATTTCCAGTTTGAATGGCAAACTTCCCTCACGCGTTTTTGGGCTTGTAGCTGAATGGGCAATGGAACATCAGAACGAACTGCGGGAAGATTGGAAACTGGTACAAAACGAGACTCCCCCGAATAAGATCGATCCTTTGGAGTAAGGCTTATGCTAAAAGATATTGTAAAAGTCAAACCATTAAAAGATTTTCACCTGCACTTGGAATTTGAGGACGGCGCAAAAGGCGAGGTGGACATTCGCAAACTCATCAAATTCAGGGGCGTATTCGAGCCATTGAAAGACGAAACCTTCTTCACCAAAGTGGATGTCAACCCCGAATGGGGAACCATCTTCTGGCCCAACGGCGCTGACCTTGATCCTGACGTGCTGTACAGCATGGTGACAGGCGAGGAAATTCCAATCCCTGCATCCATCTCGGGCTTACCCTCTCAAAAGATGCAAAGATAAAGATCCCAATTGTCGATGTACAAAAACAGAGGGTTTAGATCGACATCACGGAATATCTCAAAGCAATTGCGTATGCCTGCAGGCGGGATCCCGCGTATAGCAATTCCGCACAGAACCCACACCCAAAGTCACCTGGATAATGTGGCTGATACCCTGTCAGAAATAAAGGCGCGTGCTGATAAAATACGGGGATACAAATTCACGTACGCACCGGAACTGTTAAGGCACTTTACGGCTAGATTCAAACCCTGCTAAGCCATGTCGTTGCGAGGGCGACACTTGCGCCGTGCGCCACATCGGCTTCGCATTCGCGGAGCGATGCCGAAGGTGCGGTGTGCTCTTTCGCCCGAAGCAACCCCCTAACGCGTTGGAGATTGCTTCGTCGCGAAGAACAAGAGCGCTGCTCGCAATGACATAAAATTGAGGACTCCTTTATGACAAACGAAGAATCCAATCCCCCCTATTACGCAGACTACCTCGAGCTCGACAAGATCCTCAACAGCCAGCATCCAAAAACTGCCCACCTGCCAAACGGCGCGGGCGACGAAATGCTTTTTATTGTGATTCATCAGGCTTATGAGCTTTGGTTCAAGCAGATCATTTACGAATTGGATCTGGTCAACGGCGTATTTACACAAGACAATATCAACGACAACTCCGGCGACCTGAGCAGCGCTGTCCACAAATTAAAGAGAGTCATTAAGATCCTTGAACTCCTCAACAAACAAGTGGACATTCTCGAAACTATGACCCCGATGGACTTCCTCGAATTCAGGAATTATTTGGTCCCATCTTCGGGATTTCAAAGCGCACAATTCAGGCTGATCGAAGCAAAACTTGGATTAAAGATGGAGCAAAGATACAAAGCCGATTACTATAAACACACACGCAAAGGCGGCTTCACGCAAAACGACTTCGATTCCATCAACGAAACCGAATCCAAGGCCACGCTGAAAGATCTCGTCATCAAATGGGCCGAGCGGACTCCCTTCTTTGATGCCGCATTATGGAAAGAATATCAAAGTTTATATCATTCCAATAACACCGCCACAGATAAATTCTGGCTCGACTATAAAAGAATCTATCAAGACAGTTTATCTGCCAACGAAAAAGGACGGCTCGAAGATTTCGAAATCGTTTTCTTCAAAGATGGCCGCGGAGAGTTCCCAGCGTCCGCGATGCGAGCCGTGCTTTTTATCATGCTGTATCGCAATTTACCGATCTTCCAATTGCCTTTTGAATTGTTAAGCGTATTGATCGCAATTGATGAGTTATTGTCCAATTGGCGTTACAAGCACATCCTGATGGTGCGCCGTATGATCGGTATGCGGGTCGGTACAGGCGGCACCAGCGGAGCCGGCTATCTCGAAGGCGCATTGAGTCAGCATTATATTTTCAAAGAGTTGACTGAGATCGCCACCTTCCTTGTTGAACGAAGCCGACTCCCTGAACTGCCAAACGCCGTTAAAGATAAGATGAGTTTCAACGCATAAATAATCAAAA
>JANODZ010000397.1:0-8817 GCA_031412935.1 Anaerolineales bacterium | reverse complement strand
GGGATACATGGGAAGATAAACTTGGCCGCAAACAGATCGCAGACCATGCCACTGACGAAGCCGAGAAAATTCTACGCGAGCATCAAGTGCCGCCGCTGGAGCCTCAGCAGGAAAAAGAATTGGATCGAATATTGGCGGCGGTTGAGAAAGAAACGCTGAAGAAGAAATAGGGATATCTCTGAATTCAGGAATTTTCAGATCGAGTACTTGCGCTGAGTTGCGATTCAATAATCAATAACTCAAATTATTCCAGATACTGATTCAATTTCCGATTATCTACCTGAAGAGTATAATCACAACAAACCATGTCTACAATTACCCAGCACGGATATTTTGTGATCGCAGATATTTCAGGCTACACCTCCTACGTTGCCAAAACGGAGCTGGAGCATTCGCACGAAATCCTTACCGAATTGCTTGAGCTGCTTGTGGATAAATTCAAGCCGCTGATGACCATCTCGAAACTTGAAGGCGACGCGGTCTTTGCTTATGCGGCAGAGTCGGCTTTTGCGCGCGGCGATAGATTGCTGGAATTCATGGAATCCATTTATGTGGCTTTCCGCGACAGGCAACTATCCATGCGCCGTAAAACAACCTGCACATGTACTGCCTGCCAAAACATCCCGATCCTTGATTTAAAATTCATCGCGCATCACGGAGATTATATTATTCAAAACATCGCGAATACGCGCGAATTGGTCGGCTCAGATGTCAACTTGATTCATCGTCTGGCAAAGAATCATGTCAGTGAAGCAACAGGCTGGCGCGCCTACATACTCTTGACCGAGCATTGCCTTGACCATCTGAATTTAAATCTCGAAGAGACGCACATCCAGATGGAGGAATATGAACATCTCGGGGAAATAAAAACGTATAACATCGACCTGCACAAACGCTATCAGGAAATCACAGGCACGCGCCGCATTTTGATCGAAGAAAAGGATGCCGATCTGATCATGCGTGTCGATTTTTCCACGCCCCCTGCCGTGACCTGGGAATGGATTCAAGACCCGCTCAAGCGCAATTTGTGGGTCGATAAGGTTACCTGGTCGGCGGGCGACAAACCCAAAGGAAGAGCGGGCAAAGGGGCAGTTAATCACTGCGCGCATGGAAAGAATCTCAGCACCGAGATCACCCTGGATTGGTGTCCGTATGAATATTCCACAACCGATTCATACGATAACGGAAAGAAGACTTTCTAGGAAACATTGCGGTTTGAACTGCTCCCCAACGGCGGCACACGCCTGCATGATGTGATGCAACTCCACGTACCCCTTCCGCATTTCCTGCGACGCGTGATCGCGCGCATCGTCATCTTGTATCAACATCATTATGATGATGGATTGCGTAAAGCCGCGCAATTTGCTGACGAAGAATTTGCAACGACTCAAATAAATGCGTGAGGAAACCACCCAACACGGATACCTGCTCCTGGCCGATAATTCCGGGCATGCATCTTAAGGCGTAATATTTGTACGTTCATAAATAAGATATCCATCTCCTTCATTTGCCACTAAATAGTTTTCATTTAAGAACTTATGCAACTCTGGAAACTCTCGTGTTGTATCTATGCCCGAAACCCAATATTTGTATGTCTGAATTTCTATGATGAAGCGTGGCGGTTGAGCGGAAAGTTGGCTGATAAATTCCTTCCTTAATTCCTGAGTATAGGGTGAGGAAACATGATGATAAAACTGAACATCATACATGAACTTTGTTGGGAGCTTAGCTTCAGCCAAAAGCATGGCGTGAATACTTCCCCCGGTCCAATCCAGTGGCTGCACGCTATCACCAGGGTTCAATCTCTTCCGCAGCCATTTGGCAATTTCATCAACACGCCCGCCTGCTGGCGAATGCGACTTGGTTCCTCTTAAGTCTTGATACAGGTAGGGAAAAAATTGGGAGGGCTTCAACTGAATCATAATTGCGGTAAGGAATGCCAGGATTACAATGAACTCTCTGAGTCTCCACTTTCGTTGTGCATCTGGAAAGTTTGGCCAGGCCGCGAAACAGAGCCCCGATGAAATGGAGCAAAAGTACGCAAGGGGCATATAGTGGTAATCCCAAAATTTACCGGATAATGCGGGGTAAACAGCAAATGCAACCATACAAAGCAACAAACTTGTGAGCGAAATAATAAGAGGTCTCGAAAGGTTTGCAATCTTCCAGACTCGATACATGGCAAACAGAGAATATAAAAACAATGCGCCAAACCCGCCGAGGGTGAGAGTCCAATGGATAAGGTAATAAACACGATCTAAACTCGAAATGATTTCGTGGTCTCCCGTCAGGGCACTGTAAAGGGGCAGATACTGAAAAAAGATATTAACAAAAGAGGTGAGCGCCGAGTTAACAGCCAGCCAGACCACCGCAATCAAAACCGGTAATGCAAATGCCAGGCCTAGAATTATTACACATTGAGTAAAGTCACGGAGAGACCGCTTCACTGTGCTCCAGCGCGCTGCAAGAAGCGCTCCAAGAACTATAGGCAGGGCAATTCCAAGTTGGGGTTTGATAAGAAAAGATAAGCCAAATAAGAGTCCAACCATGGCGAATCGCAACATTCCCACCGTTGTTTCAGCCCTCGCTGGAATCAATATCAAGGCTAAAGCTATCGGAATAACCCCAAGATAATCTCTCTCAAGACTCATTGCCTGGCCATAGGATAGGTAAACGAGACCAAAGACAACACTTGACCAAATCGCAGCCAACCTTCCGAACCGTGAAATAAATATGTAGGTCGCTGATAGGAGAAGCGCGAGAAGCGATAAGTCCACACAGCGAAATGCTAAGTCGGAATATCCAAACAGCTTGACAACTGTGTAATGGAAAGCATACGTGCCCGGCATCACGGTCTCGAAAATGTCACGATATGGGATGGCCTGGTATTTGTCCATCATAAAAACAACATAATGCGAGAGCGGGAAGTCATGCTCCATGCGCCAATTAAGAGTGCTTGCTGCCTTCAACAAAAGGGTAACAGTGAGTAAAACAAGCACTGCTTTTATAAAGCCAATCAAGATTTTGTCAAAAGTTGGTTGTTTCATTTATATGGTTCTCGTTAGGTAAACTGATTTAAGTTAGGCGGAATCGGCTTTCCCACTTATGCCTCTACTATACGGCTAATCCAATTTTTTGACAATATTCATTAAATGAGATCCCAAGGAATAACATTATGACACATACTTTATTCCAGGCGGGGCCGGAAAGGGAGTTGATTTTATCTCGAAGGTCTATTACACTAAACATGCAAAGCAGGAGGCAGCCATGAGCAAACTAAGAATGGAAAAACGCAGCAAAGTACTGAACTATACGCCGGTATACGAACTTCATACCAAGGTTTTGTTGGGTTATCTAGAGGACCTTACCCTCAAAGGTGCGCTGTTGGTCAGTGAAAAGCCACTCGACATCGACAGGAATTTGACCCTTGCAATCGAATTCCGCAAAAATTCCGAAAAACCAGTCACCCGTATTACAGTCCATGCCCGCGTGGCGTGGTGCAAGCCTGAGGATCATCGAACCTACTACAACACCGGTTTGGAGTTTCAGGCTGTGACTAAACTAAATTTAAAGTTGATCGAGAGGGTCATGAAGAAATACCAGTTTAACCGCGAGCTGCCCAGTAAAGGAGGTTGAACCCAGATACAATTTCCGTTGGTGTAAGGATAATTATTATAGGTTCGCTGATTGAACTTAGCCTCATTTTTATGAGATGTTTTCACAAATACATTCACACCTGGACCCAACAACAGGACGGCCATGTCCAAAAGCCTGCCGGGGCTTTTGTAATCGTGTTTTGCACCGTCATTTCTAAATACAACATGGTCATCAAAGAGACTTCTCTTAATCTACAGCTCCATTGTAGGATAATATCTGCTGGGATTTAAAAACTTACCTGCTGTGTAATGCAATATCAATTAAGCGGACATCACCCTCAACATCCCTCTCCACCTGACCATTCCAAAAGCGGGACACCATGTGCCCCTGGGACTCAAAAAATACTTGCTTGCTCAGCATCATACTCGGCTTGTTCCGAGGTGTTGCCTTCCGTCAAGTTCAATAATCAGTTTCTTCTTGACTGAGATACATCGTCTCTTTAAGGGGGAGACCGACGATGAAATTCCCAATTGTGCGCTGTCTGCAAAACTGGATCTGGCCATTATTGGCGCTCACTTCATCGGGGCAACCTCAGCCTACATTTTCCCAAGGAGAAACAACAAATTCTATGGCATTGTTTAATATCAGAATGTGGACGGGATCAGGCTGCACGAATTGAGCCCAAAACGTCCCGTCTTTGATTGCAGCATCTTTGCTGCTTAAGAGACTTTGCTTCGTATTGGCTAAACCAGCATTGTAGAATGTGCGATCACAGATCCCATTGCCCCAATATATATAGTCATTGGCGGATACCCATTCCGCGGATGAATGGACAGATGGCAAATGATCTGGCAAGGTGATCGTGGAATTGAAGGCAGTATCGCCTTCACCGATCTGGGTGTGAATCATGTTGCTCTCCCGCTTATGGACAACCGTGGAGGCTTTGGTAATAATATTGACCGGATCCATTGAAGTATTTGATGACCTGGCATCCACGATCATGTAACGGGGGGTATTCGTAGAATCCCGAACAAAAACAGACCATTCAGCACGAATGCCGTTTACCAAGCCTGATACTCGATAGGCGTTGACAGCTAAATAATAGGATGGTTCATCCGTGTCCAGACACCGAATGGAACACAGTGAGAGATTTGGCGGGATACGAAGTTTTTGTGCCAAATTGTCAATTTCAGATGGTTTTATTCGGTACACCCAATAGACCGAGGGAGGGTCCATTTCAACTTTGAACTGCACGAGCGGTTGCTCTTTTCCGATCGCTATCCTGAATCCAGAAAATACTACCATTTGAGAATACAGAAACCTTTTCAGGATGCCGCGTCCCAGCCGCCCAAGCCTGGAAAGTTTTTTTGTTAATGCAGGGTTTTCCATAAATAGACTCCAAAATTAGTTTAAATGATTCAAGAATTATTTCTGAGGGTATAGTTAATCATTTCCAGTATTCTGACAATTATAGTAAACTATGCACTAATTACAGATTATTACACAGTAGTTCAATATTAGATACGTCACTTTTTTGAACCCATACGTTTTATAAGGTGTGCGATAAAGTCATATTTTGACAAACTATTATTATCAGGAAAATTATTCGCTGCCCTCAAAAGGAGTCTATGAGCATCACACCATTAAGCACGGATGATATCCTGAGGGTTTGGTCTCAAACCTATAATCGCGAGGGAAAGCCCGATTGGTCACATATTTTCCCTTATTACCATGAGGATATCGTTTTTCAAGATAGCATCCAAAAGATAGAAGGCAAAGATAATTTCATTGCATTATGTAATCGACTTACACATCGATGTGAACAGTTGCGTATGGATATCGCTTCAATCGCACAACATGAAAATGAGATTTTCCTTGAATGGAAGATGACAATGGTGTTTAAAAAATATCCGAGTACGCCAATATTTGGATGCACAAAACTCACCTTTGGTGAAGATCACCGGATTGTCAAACAGAGAGACTATTATGATCTCTGGGGTGATATTTTTAATGGAATCCCCTGGTTCCATCGCCCGTACAGAAAATTCATGCTTGTACATTTTGGGTAGACGGATTACACATTGAAACTTCCTGAAGAACTTCAATTTATTGAAAACGCAAGAATGCCCCAAAAAACCACAACCGCCAGATTGGACGGTCAGGTTTGTGTTATTACAGGGGCGACATCAGGCGTGGGGTATGCAACCGCAAAACGGCTCGCTCAGGCAGGAGCCCATTTAATTTTAGTATGTCGAAATGTTGAAAAAGCAAATGGAGTTAAAACGGAAATCACCGGTTTATTCAACACCAAGGTTGATCTTATTCAGGCTGATTTTTCCAACCTAGACGATGTTCAAAGTGCTGCCAATCAAATTCTTCATCAGTTTCCTGCCATCCGTGTCATAATCAATAATGCAGGCATTCATTTAACCAAACGCGTCTTAACCGCAGATGGATTTGAAACTGCATTTTGCGTTAATCATCTGGCGTCATTTCTATTTACACGGCTGCTGCTTGAAAGAATGATCGAGACAGCCCCCTCCCGGATCATCCAGGTAAACTCGGAAGGACACCGTTTTGGAGGATTAAAATTGGATGATTTGCATTGGGAAAAACGCAGGTACAAAGGTCTTCAAGGTTATGGTGCTTCCAAGACTGCTCAATTGCTGACAGTTTGGGAATTAGCGGATCGATTAAATGGAAGTGCTGTGACAATCAACGCAGTGCATCCTGGTGAGGTTGCCACGAATATAGGGATGAATAACGGAATCCTTTATCAGTTGTATCAAAGATATTTACTTTTTCCGTTATTAAAAAACCCCAGGATATCCGGAGAGGCCCTCTATTACTTTGCCGCCGCCCCGGAATTAAGCACAACAAGCGGAAAATTCTTTAACCTGACTACTGAGGAAAAACCAGCCTCCCATGCCCTAGATCGGGCAACGGGAAAACGCATTTGGGATATCAGTGAAGAATTAACTGGATTGCACCATAAAATCAAAACAATGGACATTGAATCTCTGATTCCGGTGAAAAATACCGGTTTTACCATTGCTTCATAAATTGCGGACTTTGTAATTTTCCGCAATTGGGTATATAGTATGCCCACATGCGCAAACCACAAACGCCTCCATTTGTTTTCAAGAATATTTACCCTAGATTTCGGTACATATTACAGCTTGGGCGCAAGCTCCATCAGTTCTTCATGACTCTGCGGACTTCCTTTAGCCAGCGCCCGGCTTCTTCCCCCGTAATACCCGATTCCTACACTGTCTCAAACACATCGACATTCGATTCCGAAATGGATCTTCATTGTCTGGACGGTGAAATACCCGCCGATATTGAGGGCTCGCTATTCATCTGCCAATGCCTCGGGTCCCCGGAAGCATTTATGGTGGGAGACACAAATATTATTCGAATGGACTTTGACGGGAATGAACCCCGCCTTACGAATCGTTTCCTGCGGACACCGGCCGCAGTGGCTCGCCAAAAACTTAATAACACCCGTCACCGCTTTGATTTTTTTTGGATTCATGTTTCTATCTCCTGGATTGGGCATGTTTTCCTATACGGAAGGTTTGTATCTCCTGCCCGATGGACGTTTAGCTGTAACCAGTGACGTGGACCGCCCATGGATCATTGAAAGGGATAGTTTACAAGCTGTAACACCCGTCGGACGAAGAAGCGATTGGCTTCCCATGTTGTCTGGTAACGCCGCTGAAATGTTGGGGAGTCTTTTTGCTGGTTATAACAATTCCCATGTTTTATATACTGACCATGAAAAAGGCGAAACTTTTTTGGTCAACTATCAGCAAATGCAGCCCGATGGTCAACACCCGGTAAAGCTGATCCGTTGGGATGGCTATCATGATTTTGAAGCGTGGACGATCGTGGATGTAAACGGTGCAGAAATCGAAATCAAGCAAAGTATTCATGAACTGGTCTTTACCCGTGATTACATTTTACTTGCAGATACTGCATTTGTAGCGGGGACAGAAATGTTCACCCCCTGGAAGAATGCGAGACTACCCCATGATAAAACGGTCGTCTATATTATCGATCGCCGCGATCTAAGATCAGGCAAGAAAACCATTTCTTCAAGAAAGATCGTGGTGGACAAACCCTGCATTCATTTAATTGCAGAATATGAAAACCCGAATGACAAAATCACTGTGTATATGCTGCATACGCCAGCCACAAATACCGCAGAAATATTACGCAGTTATGATCGTGATTTAGATGGATATTTGTTTCCCAAACATCTGATTGGATATGGCACGCTGCCTGTTTTAGATTTGAGCAGCATCGGTAAACATTTGATAGATGTACCCCAGTCTAAAATTGTTGGGTCAGAATATATTTCTGAAATGCCTTATTGTTGGGGGCCATATCTTTATACTTATATGGGGCGGCAAATAAAACCTTACAACGGACAAGATCTATTTATTTTGTTCAAAGGATTTTCAAGAGATATGTTGCCGCAGCGGATCTTCAACGCTTATAAGAACGTGAATGCGCGTCAGGTGCCGCTCGAGGAAATGGTAGGCGGCGAAGGGCTACATCACAATAACTCGATCTGCCGAATAACCACTAAAGATTTTGCAATTGCCGATGCATATGTTTTTCCAGATCGAGTACTTTTATATACAATCGCAACACTTGACTCAAAAAATCAAGATGGGACAGGTTATGTCATCGCTGGAGTTGTTACAGATCAGGCCGCTGGCGAACGATCCTCGGGGCATGAGTATTGGATATTCAACGCCTCCGCCCTGGCAAAGGGACCAATTTGCAAGCTGGGTCATGAGTCGTTAAATAACTCAACTCTCTTTCACGCAATTTATATACCGAAAACAGTCGCAAAAGAATTTGATCGAAGAGAAGTGTCGTATCACGTTCCAATTCGGGAAGATTACCCAAAAGAAGATCTTGAAAAATGGAACGCCAGCGTTTTGGAATGTTTTGAAGATGTGATCTGGCCTCTGTACGATCATTCCGACCCCACAGCTACACAAGAAGCAAAGGAAATAGCAAGTCAATTGGCGGCGCATCGAAATCGGGGGCAAGTTATCTCGTCGCGCTTTTCTGGTACATGAGCAACGGCATATCTATTTCAAAACCCCGCCTTTCCTGCCGCGGACCCATTGCCAAACGGCGATCAGCGCAGCAGGGATAAGAATCACAAAACTGCCGTTCACAAAAAACCATTTGACCAACGTA
>JANODZ010000396.1:0-3316 GCA_031412935.1 Anaerolineales bacterium | reverse complement strand
GTTTCTCGCTATCCTTCTCGTATTGATCAGGACGATAGATGAACATCACGATATCTGCATCCTGTTCCAGCGAACCTGATTCACGTAAATCTGAAAGGACGGGGCGTTTATCGGTGCGTTGTTCCACTGCACGGCTCAACTGTGCGGCTGTCAGCACTGGGACATTCAACTCGCGCGCCAGCACTTTCAAACTGCGTGAGATGTGCGAAACTTCCTGCACGCGGTTGTCGTTGCGGGTATCACCGCCCATCAACTGCAGATAATCAACAAGGATCAGGTCAATGCCAAATTCCATGTGCAGGCGGCGGCATTTGGTGCGGAGTTGTAAAGGCGTAATGGCGGGCGTATCGTCGAGAAAGATATGTGTGTCAGAAAAGACTTCGATGGCATGTGTAAACAGCGGCCATTCATTTTCGTGTAATTTACCGTTGCGCAGGCGCTGCGAGTCGATGCCTGTTTCCTGCGCAATCAAGCGCTGCACGACCTGCTCGTTAGACATTTCCAATGAAAAGATGGCGACATGCTTTTTATGGGTCAACGCGGCGTTCTTTGCAATCGAAAGCAAAAACCCCGTCTTTCCCTGACCCGGACGGCCCGCGATAATTAATAAGTCTGAAGGCTGCAGACCGGTGAGCATTCTATCAAGGTCGATGAAACCTGTCGGCACGCCGTGAATTTCCTCGGGGCGTTTGGCGAGCTCATCGATGCGGTCGTAGTAATCGCTTAGCACCGCGGAGATCGGCTGCAGGTCATGTTTAAGGCGGCGCTCACTGACGTTGAAAACAGCCTTCTCCGCTTCGTTCATCACTTCATCCACTGTGGAGGCTTCGTTATAAGCAATGGATGCGATCTTATTCGCAGCGTTGATCATCTTGCGGCGAATGGAATGGCCCTCCACAATGCGGCCGTATGATTCCGCATTCAATGAGGATGGCACCTGATTGATCATCGACGTGAGATAAGGCGAGCCGCCGACATCTGCCAGCAGGTTGGAACGGTCTAATTCTTCAGAAAGGGTCAGCAGGTCCACGGGGATGCGTTGTTCGTGCAGGCGCACAAAAGCCTCCCAGATCCATTTGTTGCGGTGGATGTAAAAATCATCCGCCGCCAGGAATTGGGCGACATCATAATAGGCTTCAGGATTAATCAGCACCGCCCCTACGACGGCTTCCTCTGCTTCTCGACTATGAGGAATTGTCGAAGGCGTGGGGCTGGTGGGGGCGGCGGAGTTTGTTTCGGGGAAATAATCTGTCATTGCAGTGGATCAGCTTGAGGGTGGGGATGAGTCGGGCTTATCAGTATCAGGGTTATTTATATCGAGCTTATCAATGAAATCCTCGAAGATGGATAAACGCTCGATTGCATCTTTAGAAAGGGGAGCGGGGGCCGCCTTGAGTGACGCCGCGCTCGTCTCAGGCATATCTTGATCGGGCGACATGCCGGCCTCATCCATTACATCCGTATGGGCAAAGATCGGTACGTGCGCCCGCACCGCCATTGCAATCGCATCGGAAGGGCGCGAATCGATTCGTATTTCACTGCCATCCACTTCGGCGACGATATTGCCGTAAAAGATCCTGTCGTGCACCTTGATGATCTCCACGCGGGTGATACGCGCTTTGAAGGTGGCAAAGATGTTTTTAATCAGGTCATGGGTCAGCGGGCGTACCATTTCAACTTCCTGCAGGGCAACCGTAATGGCTTCTGCTTCGTAGGGACCCACCCAAATGGTAAGGTAACGATCAATGTTCGTTTGTTTCAGCACAACGACGCGTTGCGGCGTCATTAGATGCACACGGATACTGTCAATTATTACTTCGATCATTTCTGTCATGGGGCAACTCCAATATGGTTATATTTTAGCATAAAGGCCGTTGATTGCGCTTCGATTTAAGGTTGGAAAATAAGGATGGGTACACATGGAAAAACAGATATGCAAGTAAAAAATGTGTGCATCTAAATTCCATTTGCCAGAAAAATCAATCAAGGCTATAATCCGCTTCGCTCAATCGGGGCGTGGCGCAGTCCGGCTAGCGCGCTTGCATGGGGTGCAAGAGGTCGGAGGTTCAAATCCTCTCGCCCCGACAGTGGTACAAAGAACCGTCCAGTAGCAGGGCGGTTTTATTTTTATCTGGTTCTCACAGGAGCAGAGTTTTATTATATGGAATCGGACGAAGAAATAATCGACTCTCCAACCAACCCACAATCCATCATCAGCCTCGTACTGGGATTTTTTACCATCCTATTCTTTTGCATGGGCTGGATGCCCATTCCATTTAGCGGATTTATTTGCTTCCCAATCAGCATATTACTTGGGATTCTTGCCCTGCTAATTGGGCTCATTTCGTTAAATAGAATCCGTAAACATAACCATTCAGGCCGCCCGATGGCGTGGATGGGAATCATGATCGGGGGATTTGTATTTGTATGCATGTTGTGTATGGTAATTCTGGTCGTATCTTTTATTATTTTCGCGCCGGATCAAGTACGGCCTTTATTGGATAAATATCAAATATAAATCTGTTCACTTGCGAATCCATCTTCTCTCGGTTATGCTTGCAAATGGGAGTGGTTAGGTCCCGGTGGGCTTCCTGGTCTTCAACACCTGTGGCGGGTCGCGTTGCGAGTCGCGGTGGGTTCGACTCCCATCCATTCCCGCAAAAGATTCTTAAACACAAAGGACACAACGGTCACAAAGGGGAAGACTGGAAACATTTCACCCTTTTCTTTCCTTTGTGTACTTCGTGTCCTTCGTGTTAAAAAATAGAGGAGAACCATGACTTTTCCTGAAACTGAAGTTCTGACAAATCTTGTCACCCGCGTTTTTCGGATTGAAGATGTAACCAGTGAAGATCCCCGCAAGGGATTCTTTCTGCGCTACCGCGGACAATTGCTGGATGAGGATTCCGTCTCGCTCTATGACCGTTTGGCTGATTCGCTGACCCCATACGAAATTATCCCCATTTTTAGAATTGAGGAAAACCGCCAGGTTATTTATCTTGCGCAAAAGCCGCCAGAGCCAAAGCAGGATAAGATCTCAACAAACATTATCCTTTTCGTGTTAACGGTTTTAAGTGTCATGCTCGCCGGCGCGCAACCTGATGGAACGATGCCAAATGATTTTATCGGACAATTCCTTCTGCTTGCAAGGAGCATTCTCACTGGCTGGCCTTTCGCGCTGAGTCTGCTTGGCATTCTGTTGACGCATGAATTGGGTCATTATTTTATGAGCCGTTATCACAAGACCCCCGCCACTTTACCTTCGTGGTACACCCGATCGAGTTCCCGGGCGGTGACATCGGCTCGCTCGCGGTCC
>JANODZ010000395.1:0-2515 GCA_031412935.1 Anaerolineales bacterium | reverse complement strand
AAACCAGCATTTCGGTTCTGCCGATGGTTGCGGCTTGCGGTCTGCCTGTCGGAAAAATGTCCGGCCGCGGGCTTGGCTTCAGCGGCGGCACCCTGGATAAACTGGAATCGATCCCCGGCTACCGCGTGGATTTGACGACCGAGGAGTTCAAGCAGCAATTAAAAGAGAAAGGCATCGTGCTTACAGGTCAAACGTTAGACCTTGCGCCTGCAGATGGAAAAATGTATGCCCTGCGGGATGTGACAGGTACTGTGCCATCCATGCAATTAATTGCATCCTCGATTATGTGTAAAAAAATTGCTGCGGGGGCGCAGGCCATCGTCCTGGATGTGAAAATTGGCCTGGGCGCATTTATGGAAACGTTGGATCAAGGCCGTGAACTGGCGGCGCTGATGGTGGATATAGGCCGATTGGCGGGCCGTAAGACAGTTGCTTTGCTTTCAGACATGAATCAGCCGTTGGGGAGTGCGGTAGGCAACACACTTGAAATGATTGAGGCGATTGAACTTTTACGCGGACACGCTCCAAAGGATTTTTATGAGCATTGCCTGCATGTAACCGCGCACGTGCTTGTTCTGGGTCAACGCGCAAACGATTTGGACGAAGGCCGCCGCATGGCTGAAAAATCGATTGCGGATGGAAGCGCGCTTGAAAAATTTCGAGTGCTGGTTCAGGCGCAAGGCGGTGATGTCTCCTATGTCGAGGACATGTCTAAATTTGAGCGTGCAAAATTTGTGGAAGTAGTACATGCGCCTCGCAGCGGATTCGTTTCACAGGTCCACGCCAGGATCGTGGGAGAGGCATCGGTGGCGCTTGGGGCTGGGCGATCCAAAAAAGGGGATCCAATCGACCATGCAGTCGGTTTCCTCATTTACAAAAAAGTAGGGGATAAAGTAGAAATGGGGGAGCCTCTCTTCGAAATCCATGCAAACGATGAGGTGAAATTGGCAGACGCCCGTCAGGCGGTGCTCTCGGCACACACATTTAATGATGAATTTGTACCGCAATTACCCCTGTTTTACGGGTAAAATAGCGTATCGTCTTGCAAATATTTTAAGAATCGGGCATACTTGACTTCAGGAACACGGTAATGGCAAAAGTCTCTTTAAGAATTTACAATCGCGAAATCGAAAGTTTCATTGATCAGGGAAACACCAATGAAGCGATAGCGCATTGCCTCCACATATTAAGGACTTTCTCAAAACATCTTGCAACTTATCGCCTGCTTGGCAAGGCGTATTTGGAATCAAAACGCTACGCCGAAGCCGTGGATATATTTGGGCGCACCTTAATGGCGGTACCTGATGATTTTGTCTCGCATGTGGGTTTGAGTATTATTCGCGACGAAGAAAATAAGCTTGATGATTCCATCTGGCATATGCAGCGCGCATTCGAGTCGCAGCCTTCCAACTCGGCCATACAGGGTGAGTTACAAAGGCTGTATGGCCGCCGCGATGGCATGGAACCCCCAAAGATTCGTATGACCCGCGGCGCGTTGGCGCAGATGTATGTGCAGGGTGAGTTGTACCCGCAGGCGATTACAGAGATCCGCGCTGTGCTTGCTCAAGAACAGGATCGCGCCGATATGCAGGTGTTACTTGCGCGCGCTTATTTCCGCGCTGGTCAAAAAGTGGACGCCACAGATATGTGCGCGCAATTACTCAAGCGATATGATTATTGTTTTGATGCAAATCGGATCATGGCGGATCTACTGCCGGCCGCTTCAGACGCAGGTGAAAACGCCCAGGTGTATCGTACGCGGGTGGGAGAGTTAGACCCGTATGCCGCCGTTTCGAAAGGTTCCGTCTTTCTTTCAAATGAGGTCGCTGATGCGGCGATTAATTTGGAAAGGCTCGTTTACAATGAAAATGAATCTCAAACAGGTCAGGATCGGGGTATAGCTCTTGGAATTGGATCCGGCGATTCGTCTGCGTCTATGTTTACTTCAACCAGTTCTTCTGATCAGCCCGCCTGGTTGAAATCTGGCGGTTTATCTGATTCGCAAGCTGATCCTCTTTCAGCGGCTGACTCAATGAGCGCTTCCCAGTCAAGCGCCGCCATTCCAGATTTTCTTCGTGATGCAGGTTGGGGTGAATCTAATAACCCGGAGCAGCCCACATCATTTTTTGATTCAGAACCCGCCGGCGCTGACCTTGTTCCGGCAGATATACCTGAATGGATGATGGCGCAGGCCCCCTCGAATGCAGAGCTGCCAAACAGCTCACAAGCCGCCGCGTTGCAATCCATAGATACTCCTGATTGGCTAAGCGGGCTGGGTGACGACGATACCTCTGAATCTGTATTTAATCAAAGCGCCAACAATCTTGATGCAGCGCCGCCGAACAGCTCACAGGCTGCCGCGCCGCAATCCATGGAAACTCCTGATTGGCTGAGTGGTCTGGGTGACGACGATACCTCTGAATCTGTATTTAATCAAAGCGGCAACAATCCTAATGCAGCGCCGCCGAACAGCTCACAGGCTGCCGCGCCGCAATCCATGGAAACTCCCGATTGG
>JANODZ010000394.1:0-4478 GCA_031412935.1 Anaerolineales bacterium | reverse complement strand
TATATGCAGGATGGAATTGGAAAGCCGCGCCAGGGCTATGAATATTCGCGCACGTTAAACCCCACGCGCAAGGCATTGCAGGATTGTCTTGCAGGCTTGGAAAATGGACAGTGGGGATTGGCTTTTGCCTCGGGCATGGCTGCGACGGATACAGTTTTGCGAATGCTTGGGAGCGGCGATCATGTGGTCGCGGGCAATGATGTATATGGCGGGACGTTTCGTTTATTTGACAAAGTGCTGCGCCGCTTCGGTCTCGACTTTACATTTGCCGACACAACCGATGCGGAGAATCTCGCCGAAGCATTAACCCCGTCCACGCGTGTTGTCTGGCTGGAGACTCCCACGAATCCTTTATTGGCGGTGACCGATATCCGCGCCGCGGCTGAAATTGTGAAGGCTCATCCAAATAAGCCGCTGCTGGTTGTGGATAATACTTTTGCAACGCCGTATCTTCAACGTCCGCTCGAATTAGGCGCGGATCTGGTTGTGCATTCGATGACCAAATATCTTGGCGGCCATTCAGATGTGGTCGGTGGCGCGATTGTTGGGAAAGACAAGGAACTAGGGGAGAAGCTGGCGTATTTACAAAATGCGATCGGCGCAATCATTGGTCCCATGGATTCATTTCTCGTGCTGCGCGGTATCAAGACTCTGCCCATCCGCATGGATCGTCATGCCGCGAACGCGGAGAGGATCGTCGCGTTTCTTGAGAAGCAGAAAAATGTCAAACGGCTGATCTATCCATTTCACGAGAGCCATCCTCAGGTCCAGATCGCGAAGCGCCAAATGCTCAATGGCGGGGGAATGATCTCGTTTGTGATGAAGGATGGGAAGGATGCCGCTGTGCGGGTGGCGGAATCCACAAAAATATTTACATTGGCAGAATCGCTCGGCGGCGTGGAATCTTTGATCGAAGTTCCCGCAGCGATGACGCATTTATCGGTCGCCGGCTCCGCGCTTGAAGTTGACCCCGGGTTGGTGAGGTTATCCGTTGGGATCGAAAATGTGGAAGACCTGCTTGAAGATTTGAAACAGGCGTTAAAATAAAAACAGAACCCTCCGTTCGGAGGGTTCTGTTTTTATTTTGTCTTTTTTATTATCAGGGTGGAGTTCTCACTCGCGGCATGAATGGCGACCAGGGTTACGTCGTCATCTTGTTTTGAGCCATCCTGATAATTCATCAATGTATTAAGCAAATGGTCGCAAACTTGCTGAGCATTGTTGTTGGTTAATCCACTTAATGTCGTTTTGATCCGTTCCAATCCAAATGATTCTCCAAGTGCATCACGACAATCGGTTAAACCGTCTGTAAATAGAAGCAGCGTTGAACCGGGCCGCAATGTGATCATGCACTCATCGAGCTTGATCGTATCCCACAAGCCAAGCGCCATGCCCGGCTGATATGGCAAACGTTCCACCACTCCGCTCGCATGCAGGATCAAAGGAGGTTCATGACCTGCGCGCGCATAACTGAATACGCGCGTATTTACATCTAATATGCCGTAGAGTACGGTAACAAACTGTGTCGATTTTTGTAATCGAGTAATATGCCGGTTAACCACGTGGAGCACTTCTGCGGCGGACTTGCCATTATTCGCTTCAGCCATGATGAGCGCGTGCGCGCGTGCCATGAAGATGGCAGAAGGCACCCCTTTGTCGGCTACGTCGCCGATCAACACGCCTATTTTATTATCTTCGAGATGGAATACATCATATAGATCGCCGCCCACCTGACGCGCAGGCAGGATGCGCGCCCCGAAACCAAATTTATCCGGATTGGGTAATTGATCGGGTAAAATGCTTAATTGAATATCGGCAGCAACTTGAAGTTCGCGTTCAAGGCGTTCCTTCTCGATTAATTGTGTTTGTGCGGCTTTTAATTCATCGTATGCAGTTTGAAGCTGCTTATTTTTTTCATTCAGCTCACGGAAGGTCTGGGTGTTTGCCGCATCAAGACGTTGACTCAAAACGCGTACCATGGCGCTGGAAAGTTCGGGATGTTTTTTAGTGAGGGTTAAAAATTGGGCGCGGCTCATGCAAAGCAGTGTGGCAGCTCCACGCGCGCGCACGGTGGCCGTGCGATTTCCTCCGGCCATGATCAGACTCATCTCGCCGAAATGTTCACCAGCACGCATAATGTTAAGCTGGAGTTCCTCCTTCTGGCCGGCCGCCAAGAGAACTTCAAGTTCCCCCTGCATTACAATGTAAAAATGTTCGCCGGGATCGCCTTCGCGAAAGAGGATTTCGCGTTCAAATAATTTTTTAATATCCAAAGCGGAGAGAATCTGATCCAATTCCTCCTGGGGAAGATCTGCAAACAAGGGGATTTTTAAGAGTAAGTTGGTTGTCAATCCCAAATTTACCTTTTAGTTAAATCCATTATTTCTTTTCCAGCTAGTTTATCCTGAATGCGTTGTACAACTAGGTCCAAATGCACGGGCTGGTGAACAAAGTCCAGGTCATCGGTCTGGATGGTCAATACCGGGCAGAGGTCAAATGCCCCCAGCCATTCATCATAAAAAGAATCCAGCAGGGTTAAATATTCTATCGAAATGCCGGTTTCCATGTTCCTGGCGCGCCTGCGGATGCGATTCATTAATACAGGAACTGGCGCTTTGAGATAGATCAACAGATCGGGGCGTGGCAATCCGTTGACAACTACCTCATATAAACGACGATAGGCGAGATAATCGCGTTCACCTAAATTTCCCAAGTGGTGCAGGGCGCGGGCAAAAATATGCGCATCTTCGTAAATACTTCTATCCAGAATGGCAGAACGCGCATCACGCGCGGCTTCAAGATATTGATCTGCGCGATGGCCGAGGAAGAAAACCTGCAGGTGGAATGACCACGCATGCATGTCTCCATAAAAATCGGAAAGGTATGGGTTATCTGAAACCGACTCGTACCCCGTCCACCATCCGAGGCGGGCGCCGATCCGCTCTGTCAGAGTGGTCTTGCCGGCGCCAATGTTACCAGCCACGAATACCAAATGCTTTGCCATGAATTTCTTATTTTATCATGTATAAAGTTCGTCGCCGATAATTTGTTGTATACTTATAGAGGAGCGCATTATTTGTTAAATTCTTCAATAGACCTCTTGCATAAGTATTTGTAGGGTGGGTTTTCAACCCGCCAAAACTCATATCATCAAAAATTGTCAGGCTGCAAGCCTGACCTACTTTGGTGCTTTGGATTTTTGCAAAAGGTCTAATAAAGTTTTGACCTATTTTTTGAATTTGAATGATCAGAATTTTACAGGACGAGCAGTTAAGATATGAAAAAGAGATTCCTTTCCATCACCATTATCATTTTGATCCTTGTGGTATTGTTTTATTCATTTGGCAGGAATACCCCGCAGCAAACAGAAATTGTGGATGTGGATGCGCTTCGCACTGAAGCCGTTGCAACGTACGCCTTCTCTTTAACTGAAACCCGGGTCGCGCTTCCGATCACATTCCCCACCCTGACTGTTGAACCCACATCCCCATTTCCTGACATCACCGCCACATTCGGGACACCTGTAAAAGCAGACCCATGCTATAACCTGTTATGGCTTAAAGATATTACCATCCCGGATGGGCAACAAATGAAAGCCGATGAAGTCTTTATCAAGACATGGCTGGTGCAAAACGTCGGCGGTTGCGCCTGGCCGCCTGGATTCAAATTCAGCCACGTGGGCGGCGATCTCATGCGCGGAGAAACGGTCATTCTCAAAGAGCCGATTCCCGTCGGCGCGAAACGCGAGATCTCCGTGCAACTGATCGTGCCCAGCGCTCAAAATGGGCTTATTCAAAGTTCATGGCAAATGGCAGATACAGATGGAAATTACTTTGGCGACCCGCTTTCAGTCAACATTGTCGTTGGGAGCATCCCCACCCCCACAGTGACCCAATCGCCTTAAACCCCTTTAAGGCAAAGTGCTATAATTAATTTGAAAATAAAAAAAGGAGAACCCATGGCCACAAAGAATGCTGAAAGCGAAAAGAAATTTAAACGTGAAATCCCCGAAGAAGCCAGGGAACATTTCAAAAAAGCCCGCCAGGAAATGCGCGAGGCGATCAAAGGGCTTTTACCCGAAGGTTTTATGGAACACCGCCGCACCGCCCGCAAAGAGATGCTGATGGCCGTACGCAGCATGCTCAATGCAGCGATCGAAAAGATGGAAGAAAAAGCGTAACCACAAAACCTTAACCACAAAGTACACAAAGGGGCACAAAGGAAAACCTTAAAAACCTTTGCGTTCCTTTGTGGTCATAACTTTTATAATTTAATTCCTGTTCCTTCCCCAAAAGACTACCCACAATAATGTCGCGACGGCCGCACCTAGTAAGCCCGCCCCAAGTTGACTATTTTCATTATTTAACAGCATCACCCCGCTGATCAATAACGCGGCGAATATGACTCCGCCTGTTAAACGGTCCAGCGCGCGTCCCAGCCTACGGACTTCGCGTGTCAGCGGCGGCGACTGTAAAACC
>JANODZ010000393.1:0-4377 GCA_031412935.1 Anaerolineales bacterium | reverse complement strand
GGATCGCAAAGTAGTAAATGTACTTAAACAAATGAAGGAGCGCCACCGCTTCCCGCGCGGCATGTCGGCCTGGGTGGGCTTTAAACAAATTGGTGTTACCTACAATCGCTCTGCCCGCGTAGCCGGCGTGACAAAATACCCCTTCAGCAAAATGCTCAAACTGGCATTGAATGCCATCACGGGTTTCTCGTATTTCCCATTACAAGTGGCGACTTATTTTGGTTTTATTTCTGCAGGCGTTGCCATTTTTGCCATTCCGCTGGTGGCTGGCCTGCGTCTCGCGGGATCTCGCTTCTTTGAAGGCCAAACCACAACCCTTATTTCGGTACTCTTCCTTGGCGGAGTACAGTTGATCTCGCTGGGAATTCTCGGCGAATATATCGGCCGCCTGTACGATGAAGCCAAAGGCAGGCCATTGTATATTGTGCGGGAAGCTCCGGAAGAGCAGTGATTAGTAATCAGTAATAAATAATAGACATTATCGGAAATAATCCGCAGATTTGGCAGATTATGCAGATTTGAAATTTTCAAAAGGTAAATCGGCGAAAATCTAGGTAATCTGCGGATAAATCATTTGTTTTCGCTATTACCGATAAAGTCTAGTAATCAGTAAACAGTAACCCGGCGACGGTTGCCCAAAAGGTGCTGTTGCTTTTTTTCATCCTTCACCTTTCATCCTTCATCCTTTTCTCAACTCTTTCCCTTATGAACCTTTCCTTCCTGCGTGACCGTACCTTTTTACGCGAATTGCTTGTGATTGCCATTCCCATTTCATTTCAACAGCTCATCAACGCCTCGCTCAATATGATCGACGTTGTCATGGTCGGGCAATTGGGCGAGACCGCCATCGCTGCACTGGGGTTATCCAATCAGGTTTTCTTTGTGCTTATATTGATTCTTTTTGGCGCAACCAGCGGCATGGCAATATTCACAGCGCAATTTTGGGGCAAACAAGATATCGAGTCAATTCGTAAAGTGTTGGGAATGAGCCTGATCATAGCCATTTCAATCGCGCTGGGTTTTACTCTCGCCGCGGTTCTCATCCCTGAAACTGTGCTTGGCTTTTACACAAAAGATGTAGAAGTTATTGCGCTTGGAAGCAGCTATCTTCGCATCGTTGGTTTCACATACATCCCGATTGCCATTGCCACTGCATACATCGCTGTCTTACGCAGCATTCAGTTGATCCGCTTGACCGTAATTGCAACTGTTTGCGCATTGTTCTTCAAAACGATTTTGGGATATGGATTGATCTTTGGCATTGGTGGACTTCCAGAACTGGGAGTGAGAGGCGCCGCGATAGGCACCGCAGCAGGCTGGACCTTGGAGTTGGTCCTGCTCCTCGTTTTTATCTACGCCCAGAAGACTCCGCTCGCGGCCAACCCGTTCACATTTTTCACCTTCGATTTTTCTTTCTTTGGCCGTGTGCTGAAAACCGTATTGCCCGCCGTTGCCAATGAATTGTTTTGGGTCTTGGGTATTACTACCTACAATGCCATTTATGCCCACATTGGCACAGATTCAATTGCCGCGATCAATATCAACGCGACGATCGAAGAATTGGGATTCGTCGTCTTCATGGGACTCGGAAATGCATGCGCGGTTTTGGTGGGTAACCGTATTGGCGCAGGACGGAAGGAGGAAGCTCAGGAAATAGTCCGCCGTGTGATTCTTCTGGGCGTCGCTTTTGCAGTGGCGGTTGGGATCGTTATTTTCTTTCTGCGCGATATCGTTGTAGGACTTTACGACCTTTCTCCCAGCGGTGTCTTCAATGTACGGATGTTAATGTTGGTGATGGCTGGTTTTTTATGGGTGCGTATGTTCAATTTTACGATTTTTATCGGGGCGCTGCGTGGCGGCGGAGATACGCGTTTTGCTTTGATCATGGAGATATGTTCCATTTGGTTGATCGGTGTCCCAGCCGCGTATTCAGGCGCCTTCATCCTCCACTTGCCAGTCTATCTGGTTTATCTCATGGTAATTTTGGAAGAAGTTGCCAAAGCATTTTTCAGTTGGAAGCGCTTTAGATCACGCAAGTGGATTCACGATCTTGTAAATGTCACCCCTATTTAAACCTTAGAGACTGTTTCTTAAAGGCTTTTTACCACTGAGATCACAAAGATCACGGAGAAAAACCTTTGAAAATTTCTGTGAACTCAGTGCTCTCTGTGGTTAATGCTCTTATTTTATGTGCTTTTTAGACTTAAGAAACGCTCTCTTATGAAAGGCGTGATTGGAGGGATTTCAAACCCGCGATTTATCCCATTTTGTGATCAGCATTTTCACACGGACGCGGATGCGCGCATCTGCGTTGGCCGAAACCCACAGCGATTTTGTTTTCTGATAAACATCCTCTTCCAGTTTTTCAAAACCGTCCCACTCAACTTCCATGAACTCCTTCATTTCAGAGGGAGTATCCCAATAATAATAAAAGACAAATTCCTCCTCCTTTTTTTTGACTACCCAGCTGCGAGATTCCGCTTCGCGCATGGCATAGAACGCCGCTTCATCATCTGCCAGCGCAGCAGGCAGATCTGTCAACCTGCCCGATTCCTGAACCCCTGCCGACGAAGAAACCTCCACTGGCCAGTTTGACTCGACCGGCCGCAGGTCGATCAGGATTCCATCCGGCTTGAGGGTCCTGAGTATTTCCTCCAGAGCATGAACCATGCTCTCGTGTTCCATTCATCAGAGTGACCAGGCCAGGATCGCAATGTCGAATGTTTCTTTCGAGAAAGGGATGTGACTTGCGCCGGCTTGTACGAAGTGAACACGCCCATGCAAAGCGGATGGAGAATCTGCGCGGGCGACGCGGACTGCATCTTGATCGGGGTCAAATCCCACGGTCAAGCTGGATGCGTTCGCGTATTTCCATGTCAGGCGGCCTTCGCCGCATCCAATTTCGAGAATGCGTTTCCCTGCAAAATCTGCGAATTTATGCAGGATCTTTTTTTCAAATCCTTCAGGGTCTCTTTGCAAACTCATTTTTTAGCCGCTGCTTTAAATGATATTTTGATCAGTTCTTTTAAAACTTTTAAGTCTACATCTTTTAATTTATTGATATATAAACAGCCGCTGCCTGTTTTATGTTTGCCAAGTTTTTTCAGCAAATCGGTATGCGGGTTAAAACTTCCCATTACGTATAATGTCAGGTTTTGTTTTCGCGGTGAAAAACCAGTCAAAAACCAATCCCCTTCACGTCCGCTTTCATATTTGTAGTGGATATTACCAAAGCCGACAATGCTCGAGCCCCACATTTTTGGCTCAAGTTTGGTAACCTGTTGCATTAACTTTAAAATCTCAAAGCTGTCGGCTCGTTTTTCTTCATTTTCGATCTGGTTGAGAAAAACATTGACGCTGGCATTGTTGAGTTTTGTTTTTAATTCAGCCATGCGAGTCTCCTGTAAAATTTTACTTACCCAGTCCCGAATTGACGGTCTCCGGCGTCTCCCAGTCCGGGCACAATATACCCGCGTTCATTTAAATGATCGTCAATTGCGCCCAGGTAAATTGGAATATCAGGGTGTGCTTTTTGCATGGCGGCAATCCCTTCCGGGGCGCCGATCAACCCTACAAATTTAATTTTTTTCACGCCCCAGCGTTTGAGAATATCCGCTGTGGCAGTGGCAGAGCCTCCAGTAGCAAGCATCGGGTCGAGGATCAGACAGACGGAGACTCGCGGGTCAACAGGAAGTTTGTTGTAATATTCTACTGGTTGAAGTGTATGTTCATCTCGATATAAACCGATGTGCCAGACTTCCGCGCCGGGCATGAGTTCCCAAATCCCTTCCACCATGCCAAGCCCTGCCCGCAGAATTGGAACAAGCCCGATCTTCTCCTTTAATTCCTGCGCAGCCATATTTTCCATTGGAGTTTCGATCTCAATCGGTCTGGTTTGAAGATCGGCTGTGGCTTCATAGGCTAGAAGTCCTGCGATTTCTCTTACGAGTTCACGGAATTTCTTGGGCTCCGTATTCTTGTCACGCAGTCGTGAAAGTTTATGGGCAATGAGCGGATGATTGGATGCCTGGACATTTGACATGAGAATGGGTCTCCTAATAGAAGTTGATTACAACCTGCGCATACTCCACTAAACTGGAAATGGTATATCTGCTAATAAATTCCATCAAAAGCTTAGTGATTGATGCTCTAAGCGGTTATTATAGCCTTGATGGTGAAGTTTTCACCATCATTTAGGGACGGTTTTCCACGGTATCGGTTTGATTTTACCCAAAATCCCATTGTAGTTTGCTTAATGGTTAATGCAACAAGCGGTAAAATCAGTCATCTTGTTTTTATAGAGGAGCCTGCCCATGATGCAACAATTTACATTTGGCGGTGAAATTGTTTGGAAGCCTACCCGGGAGCATATTGAGC
>JANODZ010000392.1:0-4057 GCA_031412935.1 Anaerolineales bacterium | reverse complement strand
TCGACCCACATGCTCATGTGGGTCATGTCCGATCGTGGGATACCGCGATCGTTTCGCATGATGGAAGGTTTTGGCATTCATACCTTTCGCATCGCGAACTTGAAAGGGCAGAATGAATTGCTCCCATAAATGACCTGTAATTTGTCCTGCTATTTTCTTAGGCGCAACCCTGCGCGGATTTGGCTGCATGCGCTTGCTAATTTCATGCGCGCAGCGTTCCACGCCGGTAATGCGGCGTGTGAAGCACCTGCCGTTGATGGCAATTTTATTCGTCACGTGAGAATTGTCCTGCCCACAAACCAAGTGCGAAGCCGAGCATCAGGCGGCCTGAGGCAAGTGTCCACAGGTAATGATCGAAGAGGCTGATCATTCCCAAGCCGAAAAGCACTGCGCTGATGAGGATCGCCCGTGGTTGATTGGTTTGAAAGAAACTTTTTCCAATAATAAAAATAATTGCAGCAATTAAGACCAGGCCGAAAACGCCCAGTTCAGCTGTAACCAATAGTGGAATATTGTGTACCGGCTCAACGAAATTAAATTCTCCGGTCCGTTCAGCCAATTGAATGCTGAAAGAACCTGCGCCTGCGCCAGAAAATGGATGTTCTTTTATCAACGCAATGGCTTGCTCTGTTAACCAGAGGCGTTCACTGAGCGACGCTTCCTCGGTCAGGGTGGTGGGATTGATCGTTCGGACAATGAATAATTCTCGAAGCGGGATTAAGGTTGATGCAAAAAAAATGATGATTGTAATAAAAACAAAGGCTATTTTTTTAGCGCCAAAGAATTTTGATTTGTAAATCAGACTTAATAAAAATATCAAAACGGCGATCCATGCAGAGCGCGAGAAAGTGAGAGCAAGCAGGCATGCACCGATCGCAAGGAGTAAAAGCCAAATTGCATTCGGTCTTTCCTTACGAAGAAATAAGGCAGTGGGACCAGCGAAGCAGATAAGGATGAAGCCTCCCAATATATTTGGGTGCGGAAGCGTGCCATAGGCGCGCAAGAAGGCTTGCCCATCAGCGAGCATGACGATACTTGCAGCGCGTGTGATCGGATCCAGAATGCCGGGCCAAACCAGGTTAAGCGGCTTCAGAAATTCGGTCGATTGTAAAATGAAGCCGGTAATTCCTGTCAGCGCCTGGATACTTAATGCGGCGGACATTCCCAGCATCGCCGTGTTCCAAGATTCGTGCCAGTCGCGCATGGAGAGGATGAGGCCGAAGATCAGCCAGAAATGCAGGGCGATGTATGTTGACGTGCGCCAGTCTGTTGACCAAAGTGTACTAAGAGTAATCAGACAGCAAAGCGCAAGCAGGAGCTTCTCAAAATTTGTGCGGACTAAATTCCGCATGCCTGTTTTTGTTCGCACCGCCCGCCAAAGAATTACCGCAACGAGTGCGAGACCATCGCTTAGAAAAAAGAGGGCGTGATCATACGTGAAATAAACCTGTTTATGCTGGAATGCAAAAACAGGTTTGTAGTACCAAAACCCCAGGCTGATAGGAATCAATCCCACCACGAAAGCATGCGCCCCGCGAATAATGTTTTCGCCGCGAATTTTCAATAGATTGACCGTTCCCAGTGCAAGCGTGGTGATAAGGGATAGCAAGGGAAAGATTCCCCATGAGAAGGATTTAAATGAATCCGCCGGCGGGGGGTTGGACGGTTGAAAAGTAAAATTTGGATTCTCCCAAACTTGAATTCGGTTTGGCAGGGTTTTGACAAACTCCCATCCGTTCTTTTTTAGTTCAGGCACATATTCCTTTTTATTCACGAATCCCCAACGGACACCATACTTGCCTGAAGCTTGCAAAATGGGGCCAATTGGGGGAATGCCCTTTAAAGCCCAATAGGCCGTGTCCACTTGACCGATTCCGCTTTCGCGTAATTCCGGGATAGTACGCACGGTATGATAACTTCCATCTAATGTAGCGGCTTTATCGGTCAGCAGGCTGAGGTATGCAAATTGGTCACCAAAACCAAAGGTGAGATAGCGCCAGTAATAATGATCTTCAGCTTCCAGAAAATCTACGATGGGTCTCATGTCGATGGATTTTGGTTGGATGGGAAAAATAACAGGCGTGATCCATGATCCAATAGCGGCGCAGGTGAAGACGGAAAATATAGCGGCTGAGATAAATGTCCCTCGCAGCGAAGCAGGAATCGGCTTAAGAATGACCCGCTTCTTCATCCACCTTTTAAATTGGATTAAGAGAATTCCAAAGAATGGAGTCAGCGTCAGGCTTGCCCAAAAGGCGAAGCGGTCATACGTGAGCCATTCCCAGCTTTTGCCGAAGAGGATTTTTGGGAGCGCGGTCGTGCCGCCGAGGCCAAGAGTGAATAAAATAATGAATGCGATTTGCAGCCCGATAAATTTACGAGGCCAGTTGTAAAAAATAAATGGGATGATTGCGGTGATGGGAAAGTAAAAGGGGAAGAAAAAGATCGCGGGCGCAAAAGGGTCGCTGAAAAAATTGTGACGCGAGAGATGGTCGATCGGTGTTTGTAATTGCTGTTGCAATCCCCATTGCCAGAAAGGCCAGATGACAATGATTACTGCGGGGATGGCAAAGAATAGGAATGCGGCCAGCCTTAATAATGTTTCTTTCCAGTTTAGTTTATTGACTTGATACAAAGCAAGTGAGAGAATTAAAAATGGTTGAAATAATAAGGTAGCATGATGTGCCGCCATGGTTGTGGCGGTGATTGAGATTGCGAGGAGAAAATTGTTAAGACTGCCTTCTCGAATAAATTTAGCGATTGAGGCTGCGCCAAATAAGGCAAAAAGGGTTGCGGCCATAAATGGCAGTTGACCAAAGATATGCGCGCTGACATAAATGGGGAGCATAACCGCCGATGCAAGCGCGGCATATGCGGATGCTGTTTTTCCCGCGAAGATCCTGCTGAATGTGTAAATGCCCAGCGGATATAATGTGGTTACAAGCCAAAGGATGAGCGCGAAGGCCGCCTCGAAACCAAGGAGCGGTATAAAGATGGCAATGATTTGGTGGACGAGCGGCGGGTAGGAGATGACTTCAAAGCCGCTGTACCAGCGCGCGTCCCAAAGTGAAAACCAATCTTTTGCATAATGGTCCGCAAAAAGCATGTGGGTGTAAGCGTCATAACTGTATCGATAGCGCGCAGTGAGAATAAAAAGCCCATGAAGTATAAATGCGAGCAGGACTGCGAAACGAACGCGGCGCGGAAGACCCCCGCCCTGAATTCTCCAGGCGGAAAAAGGGGGAGTCGTCCAAATAAATTTAGTTATATACAGAGGAAGGCGGAATTTTTTCAACAGGATTTAATTGGTGAAATACTGGAATGTATTAATTTAGTTTTGATGCTTATGTTTATCAATTGCGCGGTTGAAAGCATCCATATAATGCTGGCTGGTCGTTTTTGGACGAAGCAGTTGAATCGACTCGAAGTTGTGTTTTATCTGCGCGTTTCGCAGATCAGCAGAGTGGAGCAGGATGCGCAGGGAGTCTTGCAGGCTTTTAATATTTCCATTTTCAAAGAATTCAAGCTGTAGATCATTTTCGCGGGCGAGTTTTAGATTTTCGGTTAAATCTGAAGCGACGACGGCGCGTCCCCAGGTTGCGGCCTGATATAAAACACTGGATGAGCCTGTTGAAGCCGTGTAGGGCAGCACGACGATCTGTGCGCGCCGAAAAAGTTCAATTACATTTTCCTCCGCAACCTGCCCGAGCCAATGAATATTGTGAGCGCCGTTATATCGAAGTTTAAGATCGCTGGCATAATTTGGAAAGCGTGTGTGTGCCACACCTGCAATCGTCAATTTTATTTTTGGAAATTCCAATCTTAAATTGTCAAATGCCGTCAACAGTATTTCCAGGCCCTTGAATGGCGCGAGGGTAGTGAAGAATAATAATTCCTGTGCAGGTTCTTCGCCCAACATTTCTGGTTCGTGATATGCCCCGATTGGAATGTGCAGACAGTCTACGCCGCGTGCGGAAAGCCAGTCGGCATAATGGCGCATCGTCAGACAAACGATATCTGCCTGTGCGGCAACCTTGGTTAATAGGTTTGCGCCCAA
>JANODZ010000391.1:0-2008 GCA_031412935.1 Anaerolineales bacterium | reverse complement strand
GATGTTCTTTTGCTTTTCCGATCTTTGAGACAGATTTCAATTGGAGATCCCGCGTTGCAAAAGTTAGCGCTGGATTTCCCGCTCCGAAAGGTGCGAGCATTTCAAGTGAAGTTGCCAATTCAAGATTTAATTCGTTCAGTTCCAGCCATGCGTCTATTTGCAAAGTGGGTGCTTCATAAACGATTCTGCCGAGTTGTAATTCAATGGCTTTGCCAAGTCCTTTGCGAAACTCTATTAATTTATCCGCATCAAAAGACATTCCCGCCGCCATGGGATGTCCGCCGAATCCGCGCAGGATATCTTTTTGGGTGGCAATTGCTTCGGTAATATGTAAACCTTCAATCGAGCGCGCCGAGCCGCGCATGATTCCGTCATCTGATTCATTTAATAAGATCGCGGGTTTGTGATAACGGTCGACAAGTTTATTGGCCACAATTCCCACCACGCCGCCAGGCCAACTGGGATGTGACAACACAATCGCAGGTTCGTTGAGCAAGTGAGGGTTGGCGTGCAGTTGTGCTTCAGCCGCTTGATAAACATTGCTCGTCAAGAGTCTGCGCTGTATATTCAAACCTTCGATCTGCGCTGCCAATACTCGCGCTCGCGCAGGGTCTTGTGTCAACAATAATTCCACAGCCGGGTTCGCGTCGCCTAATCGTCCAAGCGCATTCAAGCGCGGCGCAAATGTAAAACCGATCGTCTCTTCAGTTAGAGTTTCAAGATTTGTATTCGACAACTCTGCGATCACTTTCAAGCCGAGTCGATTCGTTTTTCTTAAGGCTTCAATTCCTTTTTGCGCTAATGAACGCGTTTCGCCCTTAAGCAAGGCAACATCGGCAATTAAGCCTAACGCGACCAAATCAAGCAGGTCCGCGCTTTCTATTTTTAATTCTGAATTCTGAATTTTGAATTCAGAATTAAAAAGCGCTTCCGCCAATTTATAAGCCACACCCACGCCCGCTAAATTAGCAAGCGCATGATTCTTCGGCAGCAACTTTGGATTGATGATCGCTAGTGCATTTGGAAGTGTCTCGCCCAGGTCATGATGATCGGTGATGACCACGTCCACGCCGCGTGAGTTGGCGTAGTCCACGGCTTCGTGGGCGGTGATGCCTGTATCACAAGTGACAATTAACTTTGCGCCGTTATCAATGATCGGCTTAAGACTCTCAATATGAACGCCGTGACTCTCCCTGCCGCGGATCGGAATGTAATAAACGACATCTGCTCCCATTGATCGAAGAGTTTGCACCAGCAGGGCAGTGGATGTCTGGCCATCGACATCGAAGTCTCCCCAGACGCAAATCATTTCGTTTTTGCGAATCGCAAGATTGATGCGCTCTACCGCGTTTTCAATATTTGGGAATGGTGTAGATGGAATTTTATCTGGATGTAAAAATGCGTCGGCTTCTTCGGGTGAGTTGATCCCGCGTCGCAGCAAAGTCTGCGCGATGAACGGAGGCAGGTTCAGGTCTGCGAAGGAGGCGGGGATTTCTACGGGTTGAGGATCAAGCCAGCGGGTCATCTGATAAGTATCATGTTTCCGGTGTCAGGTGTCAAGTTTGCCCTATATTTTCACCATGGCTGATATAGAGTATACAGGCGTTCCGTTCTTAAAGAAACCTGGATTTAAACCCCCGATCAAGTTGTGGAAGGTAAGTGCGCCAAAAGAATGTGAGGCATGGCTGGATGATCTGCCAATGGCGTGGAGTTGTTGGCAATGGTCGGTGAGCCAATCGAGGCCGCGCAAATATTTACGGCCGAACGCGTTTTTCTCTTATCAAGTTTTGATTATTTATGCGTTGAAACTCATCTTATCTTTAACGGCGTTTGGCAGTTCAGGGAGTCGGCTTCGTTCAACAAGGAAGGTGGCGATCTCTGTCAACTCCTTGAAAATATAGTGTTGACTCAACGCGCCTTCGAGATAGCCCGCTCCGCTTGTGCCGCCTGTGCCGACGCGCATGCCGATCATGCGGCGCACCATCAGGATGTGCTTGTAACGCCAGTT
>JANODZ010000390.1:0-4050 GCA_031412935.1 Anaerolineales bacterium | reverse complement strand
TGCGCGCTCCATGATGTCGTTCAGGTCATCGGCAGAGAGTTCTGATTTTTCGCGGCGTTCAAAGACTTCTTTTTCAAAAAGATACCGCGAGTAAATATCCACGATCACAGCAGATGCATTGTTTATTTGAGCTTCAAGAATGGCCAGCTCTTCCTGCGGATCGGTCACCTTTTTCAAGATAGCCTCGGTGACAATTGTCTCACACATGATGGATGCGGTCTCAGCCAAAGTAGCGGGCGTGGACTGTTGCAGTTCGGTCTTGCCTGCCTGATAAGCACATTCGTTGTGGAATGCATGGCCAAGTTCATGCGCCAGCGTGCTGACCTGCTCAAGTGACCCGTCAAAGTTGCTGAGGATGCGGCTCTCTTTTACGCGAGGAACACCCATGCAAAATGCGCCACCGCGTTTGCCTTCGCGTTGTTCGGCGTCGATCCAATTGTTGTCAAAGGCGCGTTTGGCAAAGGCGCCGAGTTCGGGTGAAAACTTGTTGAAGTTCGTCACGATAAAATCGCGCGCTTCTTCAAATGAATATACTTTGTCGGTCTTGCCCATCGGAGCGGAAATATCCCACCAGGCGAGTTTTTCCTTGCCGATCAATTTGGCTTTGTGCTTGAAATATTTCTCGAACATCGGGAAGGAATCTTTCATGGCGCCAAGCATCGCATTCAAGGTTGCGCGGTCCATGCGGGCATAGTCAATCGAAGCATGGATTGGATCTTCGCGTCCGCGTTTTTTATCCAGTGTCAGCGTTTCACCCTTGACCCCGTTCATGCAGGCCGCCAAAGTTTCTTTGACTCCCTCCCAGGCAATATTCTCCGCTTCATAACCGCGGTGACGAGTAGGTTCATCAGGATGCGAGCGCAGGTTGATCAACGCGGGCATGGGCATTTTCTCAGTTTTTCCATCCAGCTCAAAGTCGACGGAGAGCTGCGAGGTTAACGTCCCCTGCAATTTGCCGAAGGCATTGCCCCCGCTCAGGGTTAATTCAGCGGCGAGAATTTCCTCGGCTTCACTCATCATATATTTGGCTTGGTCCACGCTTTCATTGAGCGCGAATTCATGCGCTTTGGCAGAAGCGTTTGTGCGGGCGGCTTTCTTCACTGCGGCTTTACCCAGCTGGCCGGTCCAGGCTTGAAATTTGGTGTTGAGGATGCTGGCCTGCACAGACATGCGCTCAAATTCTGAAAGGGCGCGCGTGGCTTCTTTATTGCGCGAGTCGGTCGTGACGAAGGAATGGATAAAGGAGGCGAGGGTGCTGGAGAGTTCAAAGAGCGCGTTGAAGCGGTCTATAGATTCGCCGAGCAGTTTACCGAGTTTTTTCGAGTCGGTTTTTGAATCAGCCTTGCCGGCTTTTTTGAAAAAGAGTTCCATTTCATTGAGCATGGATTTGTATTTCTTGATGGCGGTTTTGAATTCTTTCGATTCAAGCGACGGGTAGACGTTGGTCATATCCCAGTGCGGTGCGGCGGTGGTCATTTTATTCTCCTTGAAAGTGAATTATGGCAAGTATACCAAAGGCCGCCCTGCTTGCTATTTCATCTTTAATCTTATACAATCAATTTATACTACGGAGGTAACCATGAAACAAGATCGTTTTCTTAGCGGCATCCTGATCGGCATTGGGGTGCTCATTTTACTCGCGCTGACCTTGTTCTTTACAAGAAAAGATTCAAAAGAGTACAGGGTCACAGGTTCAGCGGACGCGGCGGTATTTAATTACGTACTCGCCGTTACGGACAAAGATTACAAAACCGCATATACCTATCTTGCGGAGAAGAAAAATAAACCCACCTACGACCAATTCCGCCAGTCTTTTTTTAATGGGAGTGTCAATTCCGATAATGTCGGCGTGGATGTGGGCGAAGCGCAGTTGGATGGGGATGATGCCTTTGTCGATCTAACGCTGGTGTACTCTGCCAGCGATCCGTTTTCCGGCGGCTACAGCAATACAGACCGCGCCCAGCTGGTAAAACAGAACGGGGATTGGAAAATAACCTACATGCCGTATAACTTCTGGGCGTACGATTGGTATCAGGAACCGATTAAATAATAGCCGTTTTACGTCATTGCGAGGCGGTGCACTTTCGCCGAAGCAATCTCCGTCATCCTGTGGAAGATTGCTTCGGGCGAAGAACAGGCGCGCCCTCGCAAAGACGGGAGGAATAAAAACATGAAAACAGTAAGAAGACTTTACTTTTACGCGATTGCCTTCATCAGCTTTGAAGTGGTGTTATGGGGCTTGATCGGTTTGATCCGCTCGATAGTCAACCCGCATTTAATCACCGACAATGCACAAGCTTTGGCAACGGCGCTTTCGCTGATCTTGGTCGGCATCCCATTTTTTCTCGTCCACTGGTTGTGGGCGCAGCGTGTCTCGGTGCGCGAAGAGGAAGAGAAAACTGCCACCCTGCGCGCGGTCTTTTTGTATGGCGCGCTTTTTGCAACACTGCTTCCGGCTGTACAAAACCTGCTGGCGCTCATCAACCGCACCTTCATTGGCGCGGCGCAAATCTCATACGAGCGTTCGTTGATCGGCGGCACACAATCGTGGCCCGACAATTTGGTCGCGATCGTGCTTAACCTGTTGCTGGCTGCCTACTTCTGGAGCATTCTGCGCGCCGAGTGGCCGTCTCTGCCGGAAACCGAAAACTTTAAAGATATTCGGCGTATCTATCGCTACCTGTGGATGCTTTACGGCTTGTTGATGATCGTTTTTGGCGCACAACAAATTTTGCGCTTCATTTTATATATTCCCACGGATCTGATCGGGTCGATCGGACGGGAGACATTTGTCAACGCGACTGCTTTGCTGGTGGTCGGCGCACCGATCTGGTTCTTTGCCTGGCGCTTCATTCAGGACGCCCTGCCTGATCCCGATGAAAATAGTTCCGTCTTCCGCCTTGTCATTCTCTACCTGCTCACACTCGGCGCAAGCGTTATCGTGTTGTCGGCCGGCGGAAATATTCTTTATAGCTTGCTCAGCCGCCTGCTGGGTGAAGATGTTACATCCATGGCTTTGATTCAAAAAATCAGCGGGCCGTTATCCATATTGATTCCCTTTGGGGTTTTGTGGGCCTACTATGGCGGCTGGTTAAATAATCAATTTGGTGTCGAAGAAAACATACCCCGCCGCTCCGGCATGATACGGGTTTACTTTTATATTCTCTCTGTGATCGGGCTGGCCGCAACGATCACCGGCATGCTGTTGTTATTTACACACATCATAGACCAGCTCATCAATCGAACAGATGTGATCTCAACGGATTTCATGATGAAACAATTGGCGGGCGCGATTGCAGTCCTTGTCGTGGGCTTGCCGCTTTGGCTGCGAACCTGGCGGCCGATGCAGGCGGAGGCCCTGGCCGGGGGAGTTATAGGCGGGCATGCGCGTCGTTCGATCGTTAGAAAAGCTTATTTATATTTTGCCTTGTTCGCCTCTGTCTTAGGCACAATGGCGCCCGCGGCTATTATTGTATTTCTGCTGATTCAAGGAGCATTGAAAGGTGAGTTTGAAAATGACTTCCTGAACACGTTCTTGAATGCTGTGACCGCCTTGACGATTTTTGCAGTCGTGTTGTTCTATCACTTTTCAGCCTTACGTGAAGATGGCGCAGTGCAGTCAGAAGTACTCGAAGTAAAGCAATCCGAATTCAGTGTCGTGGTACTTGACGCCAATGGAAAATTTGGTGAATCGGTCAGGATGGCATTTGCGAAGTATGCGCCTAAACTGCCCGTGACTATAGTAAATGCAAATGAAAAGATCGCCGGCGATCTGAAAGCCAATGCCATCGTGCTGCCGGGTTCACTGGCAGTGAATACGCCCGAAAATGTTGAGGCGTGGATGCGCTCGTTTAATGGGAGCAAGCTCATCGTGAGTGACGAGTCGGCGGGCATTTATTGGATGAATGATCTCGGGCAGTTGGCTCAGTCTGCGCAGGCTTTGGCTGAGGGTGCGGGACAGGCAAGATCGACCAAAGCATGGTCGACAAAATCCCCGGCCTGACCCCCGAGCTGTTGGCACGCATCTTGCAGTTGTTTGACGCGGATCGG
>JANODZ010000389.1:0-4433 GCA_031412935.1 Anaerolineales bacterium | reverse complement strand
GATGGTATGCCGGCTTCTGCAAAATGGGTTCGCGAGGGGATCCTGGCTAAATACGAGAACAAGAAAGCAGTAATCACCAAAGTCGCCAAAAAAGCTGTCTCCGCCAGGAAGGCAATTGGCAATAAACAGTCTGCATCTTCTTCCCTCAAGGTGAAAAAAGTGATAAAGAAAACCGTAACAAGCCCGAAGCGTCGCATTGGTCGCGCCGAAGTGTCTAAAACAAAGCGGAAATAAAAACAGAAAAGGAGTAATTAAAAATGACAGAAGCACTCCCCATGGCTGGCGCAACGGCGAATGCCAATCTCGCTGGTCTTACAAAAAATGATTATCGCGGCAATCCAAGCACATTGTGCCAGGGTTGTGGACACAACTCGATCTCCAACCAGATCATATCTGCCTGTTACGAAATGAATGTGGTACCGGAAAATGTTTTGAAATTCAGCGGCATCGGTTGTTCGTCAAAATCACCCACTTATTTCCTTAATCGCACCTTTGGATTCAACAGCTTGCATGGACGTATGCCATCCATCGCCACCGGCGGTTTATTCGGTGATCATCATCTCAAAGGGATCAGCGTATCCGGTGACGGTGACTCAGCCAGCATCGGCATGGGACAATTTAAACATGTGATGCGCCGTAATGTAAACATGGTTTACATCGTCGAGAATAACGGTGTCTACGGTCTAACAAAAGGTCAATTCTCTGCAACCGCAGAAAAGGGATTAAACCTGAAGAAGCAGGGTGAGAATCCATATATGCCGATCGACATCTGCATGGAAGCCCTGGTAAGTAATGCAACATTTGTTGCACGGTCATTTGCAGGCAACTCCAAACAGGTGAAGGAATTGCTCAAAGCCGCCATCTCTCACGACGGGATCTCCCTGCTTGATATTATCAGTCCCTGCGTTACTTTTAACAATCAAGAAACCGCTTACCACTCCTACGCCTGGGGTAAGGATCACGAAGAACCCCTGCAGGAAATTTCCTATATCCCACCGCGCAATGAGATCATTCTTGAACGCGAAATGGAAGAGGGCGAATTTCGTGAAGTTGCCATGCACGACGGCTCAATCGTTATCTTAAAAAATCTTGAAAAAGGCTACGACACATCCAACCGTTTTGAGGCATTACGTGTTATGGAAGAATCGCAACGCAATAATTGGCTGTTGACTGGATTACTTTACCTGGATACTTCAAAGCCAAATTTGACTTCACGCTTTAACCTGGTGGATACACCCCTTAACCGCCTAACCGAAGCTGACCTGCGGCCTGCTCGTGCCGCGATAGAAAAAGTGAACGCGTTGATGTTTTAACTCTCACCCGCGCAATCATGAATCCGCAGAGTAGAAAGATTTTGCAGATCTCTAAAAGTTATTCTGCTTAATCTTGTAAATCTGCGGATTTTTTCTTTCTTCCCATTATGAAAATTGACTCCATGACAAACGAAATCGCCGCTTCTGAAAAAATGAATTTAACGGGATGTTAGCGGTGTCTACTTCAGTCTTCAGTCTGGCGAATGCGATCGCGCCATTATTCTACGGGACTTTATTCCAATGGTTTGGCGGCCCTGTCCCATTTGTAGCGGGCGGATTAATTCTGGCCATACTTTGGTTCTTTGCGCTGAGCGTGGTGAAAAAATAAGGGTGAAAGTTCTACTGCTCAGGTCTCGCTTTTTTACCCGCTCAAATCCTGCCTTATAATTTGTCCTATGAAATCACTGGCACGCGAAATTCAACTTTACTATATCCGCGCAAGCGGACCTGGCGGGCAAAATGTAAATAAAGTTGCCACTGCCGTGCAATTACGCTTTGATGTCACGAACTCCCCTTCCCTTGCAGCGGATGTGAAAACGCGCCTGACCAAACTCGCGGGTAAACGCATGACAGATGCGGGTGTGCTCATCATCGAAGCCGGTAAATTCCGCACGCAGGAAAAAAATCGCAAGGATGCCATACAACGCCTGAATGAATTAGTGAGAAAGGCGGGCGAAAAGCCAAAGCTGCGTCACAAAACCAAGCCGACGCGGTCATCGCAGGAAGAAAGATTAAATAAAAAAAAGAAACGGGGCGAGACCAAAACGAATCGAGGTAACTCAAAGAAGAATTTCGAATAATCGAAGTGTTGATCTGCGAAAGTCCCTAAAAACGTTTAGAATTCCGTAAATCTTTGCGATCTCTGCATTAAATAGGATCTTTAGGAGAAAATTTATCATGCCTCAATCCATCGCAAGCATTGCCTTGGTCGTAAAAGACTATGATGAGGCAATTCAGTATTATACCCAAAGACTAAATTTTAATCTGATTGAAGACACCCGGCTAAGCGGCACAAAACGCTGGGTGCTAGTCTCGCCGCGCGGCTCTACTGGAACAAACCTCCTGCTCGCCAAAGCGGATTCTCCTGAGCAGGAAAGCCGCATTGGGAATCAAACAGGCGGAAGAGTATTTTTATTCCTGCACACGGATAATTTTTGGCGTGATTACGCCGAAATGAAATCACGAGGGGTACATTTTCACGAAGAGCCTCGAGAAGAAGAGTACGGTACGGTTGTGGTCTTTTCGGATCTCTATGGTAATAAATGGGATTTACTCGGATGAAGTTGGCGCAATAATTATCTGTTTTCGATATAATCTGGGATTATGCACAGCACTTTGCAAAAACAACGCACACTCACAGGGATATTCGCAGGCCTCGCCGCCGCTTCGATTTGGGGCGGAATGTATGTCGTCAGCAAAATTGTACTTGAGGTCATTCCACCTTTCGCATTACTTACCATCCGCTATGGTATTGGCGCGCTGGCTATGGGTCTGGTAATCTATTTTCGGAAAAATAAAATCGCGATCAGCAAAGAATTTTTTTGGAAAAGTTTTTGGGTGGGCTTTCTGGGCTACGGCATCTCACTCGGATTTCAATTCGTAGGCACAAAACTTTCTACGGCATCCAACGGCTCACTCGTGACCTCAGCCACGCCGGCCTTCGTTTTGATTTTTGCCCCTTTTTTGCTTGGCGAACGTACGACTCTGAAACGTATGCTTGCATTGGCTGTATCTACAGTAGGCGTCATTGCTGTCATTGATCCGCGCACGGCGGAACTTTCTCCTACTTTATTTTGGGGCAATATGAGCCTGCTTGCGGCAGCGTTAACCTGGGCCTTGTATTCGGTTTTGGTTCGCAAAATCTCAAAATCTGGCGACTTACTTTCATCCGCCACGATCATGCTCCTGGGCGGATTGCCGACGAGTTTAATATTTGGCATGTGGGAAGTTCACGCCCAGGGAATTGGCAGGATCACAATCGGCATCATCTTCGGAATATTGTTTTTGGGGATCATTTCCACCGCCGTCGCAATGTTCTTGTGGAATTATGCCTTCGCAGAATTACCTGCCGCACTTGCATCGTTAACTTTCTTTGCCCAGCCGATTGTGGGTACGCTTCTCGGATGGTTTTTTTTGGCTGAAAAAATTACTCCCCTTTTTCTACTGGGTGGTTTATTAATAGGGTTGGGGATTTTTATTGCGACACGTGAATAACAAAAGGTATTGTCACTTGCTCGATCTCGATCAACTCACAGTTACCCGCAGGGGCTGCGCCGGAATGAAGCGGATGCAGTTATAAAGAAAACTGCATCCATTTTGGTAATCTTATTTTTAATAGAAAATTAACAGGTTCAAAATCCAAATCGATCATTTCTTGACATTGCCTTCTGCCAGCTTGCGCGCCAGGTTTACAGTAGCATCACTGCCCACGGTATGCAGCAGCGCCATATTCGGCGGGCGTTGCGAGCCGACAGGATAGCCGCAAATTAACACAACCTGTTGACCGGATTGAATTCCTGATTTTAATAAAGCCGCATCTACATTTGCGAGCATCTCATCCATGCTGGTTGCAAATTTGGCGAGGTACGGCTGAACGCCCCATAAAAACGAAAGTTGATTAAAGGTTTCAGCATCCGGAGTAAAAGCGAGAATGCGCTTTAGCGGCCTGGCTTTGGACATCAACCAGGCAGATTTACCCTGCATGGTAAAAACCGATACTGCGCGGACATCTGGATCTGTTGCCAAGGCGTTGGCGGCGCGAGCCATCGAAGCCGCGTCGCTTATACCCAAACCTTCCCTGCCATCCTGACGACTGCCCCACTCCTGAAAATGTGACTCAGCCTCCTTTACAATGCGCGACATCATGGCGACAGACTCGCTTGGATAATCTCCTGAAGCAGTTTCTGCTGAAAGCATAACCGCGTCTGTGCCATCAAAAATTGCGTTTGCAATATCCGAGGCCTCGGCGCGCGTGGGCAGTGGATTCTGGATCATGGATTCAAGCATTTGCGTGGCAGTGATCACCAATTTTGCGCGCGCGTTTGCGGAGCGAATAATATGTTTCTGCAAAGAGGGCACCCGTTCCGGCGGAAGTTCCACACCGAGATCACCACGCGCTAC
>JANODZ010000388.1:0-1872 GCA_031412935.1 Anaerolineales bacterium | reverse complement strand
GCCGGAGCCGCGCGGAACAGCCGCTGCGGTGGGGCTGGCCGCCGCTCTGCTGCATAAGCGTGATAAAGATGCGTCCATGGCAATTCTGCCGTCAGACCATTTTATCCGTAATCGCGATTTGTTTCATTATTTACTAAAAGCTGCCTTTGACGTGGCAGAGAACGGTTATTTGGTCACTTTGGGAATCGCTCCGAGCCAGCCTTCAACAGCATATGGATATATTCAACAAGGCGAGCCTTTAATTGGTGAATATAAATACCCCACGTACAGTGTAAAACGCTTTATCGAAAAACCTGACGATCAAGCCGCGCAGCAATTACTTCGCAGCGGCGATCATTCCTGGAATAGCGGCATGTTCATCTGGCGCGCAGATGCGATCATGGCTGAGATTAATAAACAAATGCCGGCGCTGGGAAATGGATTAGAAAAGATAAAATCTGCCTGGGAAACAGGTGAACAAGCCGCTGTGATGCAGGCGTACTGGTCCGATCTTAAAACCGAAACTGTGGATTATGGCATCATGGAAAACGCGGAACGCGTGGCTGTGCTGCCGGCGGGCGGGCTGGGGTGGAGCGACGTGGGGATGTGGTCTTCGTTGTTTGAAGTACTTTTACCAGATATGAATGGTAATATTGCCACAAATACCAGCCTGCATCTTGCACATGAAACTCATAATACACTTGTCTATGGCGGGAATAGCGAGCGGTTGGTGGTGACGATCGGTGTGGATGATATGATCATCGTGGATACCGGTGATGTATTACTGGTTTGTAAAACGGATCAGTCACAAAAAGTGCGCGATGTAGTAAAGCATTTGAATAAACATAACCAGGAAAAATATTTATAAAAAAGCTGGTCGTCATTGCGAGGAGAATGCTTTACCCGACGAAGCAATCTTCTGGTTGGATTGGTGATTGCTTCGGGCAAAAGCAAGAGCGCCCTCGCAATGACGTCAATAAAAAGGAAAATTGATGGAAGCTTATTGCATGAAGTGTAAGACAAAAAGAGAGATGAAAGACCCGCTTGCAGGATTTAATGTAAAAGGGTCTCCGGTTACCACGGCAATTTGTTCTGTCTGCGGCACAAAACTTTATCGCATGGGCAGGACGGATGCTCACGCCGATCTGGCGGCGCCGCCCAAATATAAAAAAGTGATTGTACGGGAAGGCAAACTTGTGATCGTAGAGTCGCCGGCGAAAGCAAAGACAGTCGGGCGCTTTTTAGGCAAAGGCTATACCGTACGCGCTTCGGTTGGGCATGTGCGTGATCTGCTCAAGTCGCAGCTCTCGGTGGATGTGGAAAATAACTTCGAGCCAAAGTATCGTGTGCCGAATGAAAAAAAGGAAGTTGTCAAAGAGATCAAGAAACTGGCGGCATCCGCGCAGGAGATCTTTCTCGCAACCGATCCTGATCGTGAAGGCGAATCCATTTCATGGCATTTGATGGAAGCTGCGCAGATCGAACCGGAACGCACCAGGCGCGTTGTGTTTCATGAGATCACCGCGCCGGCGGTTACCGAAGCATTCTCGCATCCGCGTGACATTAATATGAATTTGGTCAATGCCCAGCAGGCGCGGCGTGTGCTCGATCATCTGGTCGGCTATAGCATTAGTCCCATTTTGTGGGAAAAGGTGCGCGGTCGTCTGTCAGCGGGACGGGTGCAATCGGTGGCGCTCAGGCTCATCGTCGAGCGTGAACGTGAAATTGACGAGTTCAAAGCCGTCGAGTATTGGTCAACAGTCGCGCGCGCACTTATGACGGAACCCCGCCTTGTACTGGCAGATGAGCCCACGGGAAACCTGGACGCAACGATTGGAGACGAGATCGGAGCGTTACTCACTTCATACTGCCGCAGTCGTTCGGCGGCGGTCG
>JANODZ010000387.1:0-2652 GCA_031412935.1 Anaerolineales bacterium | reverse complement strand
ACCACTTGAACACGGGCGGCAGCAGACTGCGCGCGTACTGCACGGCAAAGTGCCGCGCCGTCGCCTTGTCAATGCGCCGGCTCACAGGGCGCGGCACCGACGGTTCCCGGGTTTGTTCGCGGCGGGTGAATGTGCATGCGTTTCTGTGCATGGCGCGAATCGACTTGGCACAAATTCACTGCTTGATATCGTTGTCTTCGGAAAACACGCAGGACTCAAAGCGGCAGAGTACGCACTCAACTCCAAATTTGAGAAACTGCCCGAGAACGCTGAATCAGCTTCACGGTCCGAATTTGATGCGCTGCGTCAAGGGTCGGGCAAAGAGAACGTCTACGACCTTTCCAACGAGATGAAGAAGATCATGTTCGCAGACATCGGCATTTATCGAAATGAAAAAGACATGCAGTCGGCATTGGAAAAAGTTGGCGAGTTAAAGAAACGTTTCAAAGATGTGACGGTGAGCGACACAGGTAAAATCTTCAATACTGAATTATTGAACGCGTGGGAATTTGGCAATCTGCTCGATATCGCTGAAGTGGTTGCATTGAGCGCATTGAATCGCAAAGAATCGCGCGGCGGACATTCACGCGAAGATTATCCTGAACGGGATGATGTGAATTGGCTGAAGCATACGTTGGTGTGGAACAAGAACGGCAAGCTGGAAATTGGTTACAAACCAGTGGTCATTACCAAACATCAACCCAAGGCGAGAGTTTATTAATATATTGACTAGGGAAAACGAACCACAAAAGCACGAAGACACCAAGCCACAAAGTTTTCTTCGTGCTTTTGAGACTTAGTGCCTTTGTGGTAAAGACCTTAGGATAATGGAGAAATAATTAATGGAAATCACTATCAAAATCTTCCGTTACGATCCTGAAAAAGACACGCGCGGACATTACGAAACTTATGTAGTCGAAGGCGACGAGAATGACCGCGTCTTGGATGTGCTTGAGTTGGTGAAAGGCAAGACCGATGGCTCACTGGCATTCCGCCGTTCGTGCGCACATGGCATCTGCGGATCGGATGCGATGCGTATTAATGGCCGCAATCATCTGGCGTGCAAGACTTTGGTGCGCGATGTGGGCGCGAACATCACCGTGGAGCCGCTACTTGGCTTGAAGGTCGCCAAAGATCTGATCGTGGATATGGAACCATTCTTTGATAACTACAAAAAAATGCTCCCGCATTTGATCAACGACAGTCCGCTGCCCGCCGATGGACGGGAACGCTTGCAATCTCCCGAACAGCGCGCCCGCTTTGACGAATCAACCAAGTGTATTATGTGCGCAGCTTGTACGACATCCTGCCCGTCGTTCTGGGCAAGTGACGAGTATTTTGGTCCCGCCGCGATTGTTGCCGCGCATCGCTTTATCTTCGATAGCCGCGATGAAGGCGCATCACAGCGCTTGCATATTTTGAGTGAAACAAATGGCACAGCGCGCTGTCACACGGCGTATAACTGCACAGAGGCATGTCCGCGTGATATTAAGATCACGAAGGCCATCGGTGAAGTGAAGATGGCCATGGTGACCGGGAAATTGGATTAAACAAAATTGAAACGGAAAATAAACAAGCCGTGCTCATGTGCGCGGCTTGTTTATTTTAAGACTGGAAGGGCATATAATACATTGGATTAACGATTTTATTTGGAGTAAATTATGCAAAATCATTGGAATGACAAGGAAGCTGTACACTTCACCAGCGCACTCGAACAACGTGTGTATACGTCCCGCCTGCAAGGGTCAGACCCGGCGCTTGTCCTGCATGGCGGCGGCAATACATCTGTGAAGGTCATTGAAAAAAATATTTTTGGGGAGGATGAAACGATTTTATATGTAAAAGGCAGCGGCTGGGATCTGGCAACGATCGAGACCGCTGGCTTCTCACCCTGCCGGCTGGATCATTTGTTAAAACTGGCGACTTTGGATCAACTCTCCGATACAGACATGGCACGTGAATTATTACTAAGCATGAAAAATCCCGCCGCGCCTGCGCCTTCTGTCGAAGCCATTTTGCACGCGCTCCTGCCGCAACCATTTGTAGATCATACGCACGCCGATGCGATCATTACAATTACCAATTCAGTGAATGGCGGAAAGCGTGTGCGTGAGATCTTCGACGACGGCTCAATGATCATCGTCCCGTATGTCATGCCCGGCTTTAAGTTAGTGCGCACTGTCGCCGCGCTCTTGAATGCTCAAGCAACGCCAAAAACCATTGGCCTGATCCTGATGAATCACGGCATCTTCACCTTCGGCGGGACCGCCAAAGAAAGCTATGAGCGTATGATCGAGCTGGTGGGTCGGGCAGAAGCGTATTTGCAGCGCAGCGCAGCATGGGATATTAAAGGAATAAATTCTGTTTCAGCGGCAAGTGAAGGTGTTTCGAAAAAACAAGCGCTTGCCGCCCTGCGAAAAGAGGTTTCAACCATTGCCGGCTTCCCAATGATCTTATCCACTCACTCGGATGATCTCCCCATGAATTTCGCGCGGCGTAAAGACATTGCAATCATAAGCCAGCAAGGACCCGCTACGCCCGATCACGTGATTCGCACCAAACGTATCCCCATGCTTGGGCGGAACGCGGAAAAATATTCACAAGAATATAAAAAATATTTTGATGAACATGTGGCGGCTTCACCTCAAAAGT
>JANODZ010000386.1:0-2712 GCA_031412935.1 Anaerolineales bacterium | reverse complement strand
ATGCAGTGGTGGAAGGAGCCTATGTTGATTTTGGTGCTGAGTTTATTGACTCCATACAGGAAGATCTGTTATCGCTGGCAAAGGAGTTGAACGTTGACTTGCTTGATCTTCACACCGATACCTTGATTTCAAAAGCATATTTCTTTGAAGGCAAAAGAATGATGGAAGAAAATATTGTAGAGGCGTTGCAGCCTTTCGCTGAACGTCTCGCAAAAGATATTGACTCCATTCCTGAAGATATTCATTATAACAATGCTGAAGCTTTTAAGCACTTGGATGAACAATCCATTTCCGAATACTTAAAAGGAATTGGTATGGACGGATGGCTGCTTCGCTTTTTTGAAATGGCAATGGAGGGCGAGTATGCGATGGAGGCATCGGAGCAGTCTTCACTGAATTTGCTTATCATGCTATCAACTCCAATTGTTTATGCTGAGCACTATCATCTGTTTGGTAACTATCATGAAGTCTACAAGTTTAAAGGCGGCAGTCAGAAGTTTATTGATGCATTGGAAGCCCAGGTAAAAGAGGTTGTCAATCCAGGATGGGTATTGAAGGAGCTCAATAAAGTTGAGGATCACTATGAACTTAAGTTTGATGTTTCTCAGAAATCAGAAGTTGTTAAAGCGGATTACGTGGTGCTGGCGATTCCATTTAAAGTAATGCCATCAGTGAAAATGAATTTTAGTTTCCCGGAACGGAAACAACAATGGATTAGCGAAGCGGGCTTTGGGAACGCTGTGAAAATGGCAATGGGATTTAAAAAGCGTGTGTGGCGTGACCAGGGATTTCAAGGCTATACGTTTTCAGATCAGAATGATACCACATTTTGGGATAGCTCTCAATTGGTGGATGCGGAGGGAGGTTCTTTAACCTTTGCAGGTGGAGGAAATTCAGCCGAACAATTTAGGTCACTATCGTACGCTGAAATAAAAGCCAAATGGCTTGCGGGTGCAGAGTTGGTTTTTCCTGGATTAGCGAATGAGTACAACGGCAAAATTTCCAAATTCGTTTGGTCAACTAATCCGTTTGCCAAGGGGAGTTATACTTCCTATAAAGTTGGGCAGTGGAGCAAGTTTGCGGGAGTCGAATCTGAGTCTTTCGAAAATATTTTATTTGCGGGCGAGCATTGCAGTATTAAGCATCAAGGATTTATGAATGGCGCTGCAGAGACAGGAAGAATGGCGGCTGAGGAAATAGTGAAGCGGTTATCAGTTGTCAGTTAATAGCTTATAAAGGACTCCTTATAATGGACGAACCCATAACGGATAGCTATTAACTTTTAACAGATAACTATTAACGTGTAACTGATAACAAAGGAATGTTCAAATCAATTAATCCATACAATCAATCCCTCATTGCAGAGTTTCCATTAATGGAGGATGCTACTATTCAACGGAGATTGGATAAGGCTGCTGTAGGATTTAATGCATGGAAGAAAACAACATTTGCAGAACGATCTGATTTGATGCGTACAGTATCCGGTATTATTCGAAATAATAAAGAAGAGTATGCCCGGGTGATTACGCTGGAGATGGGTAAGGCAATAGGTGAGGCACGTGGTGAAGTGGAAAAGTGCGCCACAGCGTGCGACTACTATGCAACACATGCGGAACAGTTTTTATCCGATTTGGAAATAACAACGGAAGCAAAAAGGAGTTTTGTGGCGTGGCAACCCATTGGTGCGGTATTCGCGATTATGCCCTGGAATTTTCCGTTCTGGCAAGTATTTCGTTTTGCAGCGCCAACATTAATGGCAGGCAATGTTGCGTTACTCAAACATGCTCCCAATGTTTGTCAGACTTCACTGGCCATTGAATCAATTTTTCGTCAAGCAGGTTTTCCAGAAGGTGTTTTTCAGTCATTAATTGTAGATGTTGATAAAGTTGAAGGAATAATTCAATCTGATATTGTTCAGGCAGTAACACTTACGGGTAGTGAATATGCAGGTTCGCAAGTTGCCTCGTTGGCTGGTAAACATATTAAAAAGACAGTGTTGGAGTTGGGCGGAAGTGATCCGTTTATTGTTTTGCCCGATGCTGATTTTGTAAAGGCCGCAAAAATCGCTACACAATCGCGCATGCTGAATGCAGGTCAGAGTTGCATTGCTGCCAAGCGTTTCATTGTTCTGGAAAAAGCAAAGGATCATTTTTTGGATGCCTTTAAACAAAATATTGCTGCACTTCGGGTTGGTAATCCATTGGAAGAAGATACAACCACAGGCCCAATGGCGAGACTTGATTTGGCCGAGAAGTTGGAAAGTCAGACAAACGCATCTGTGAAATCCGGAGCTGGTTTAGTGTTGGGTGGTGATCGAAAGGGTTGTCTTTATACGCCAGCATTATTAGATCGCGTTGCTCCTGGCATGGCAGCCTTTGATGAAGAAACTTTCGGCCCGCTTGCTGCGGTGATCACCGTTAAAAATGAAATGGAAGCAATTGAATACGCCAACACTAACCGATATGGTTTAGGCGCTTCTATCTGGACAAAAGATTTAGAGAAGGCTGATGCTATCGCGAGGCAGATTAACGCAGGAGCCGTATTTGTAAACACATTGGTAAAATCAGATTCTCGTTTGCCTTTTGGCGGAATAAAAAAATCAGGCTATGGCAGAGAGTTATCGGAGCTAGGAATAAACCGACGGGCGGAAACGGAGGCCGCCATCGCCGAAGAGGGCGGGACACAACTTGCCGCCGCTTGCGACCGTTGCTC
>JANODZ010000385.1:0-4730 GCA_031412935.1 Anaerolineales bacterium | reverse complement strand
TTACATGCTGCAAAAAAAATTTCAAAAAATTTCAGATCTGTTATATGTTTCCAACCTGCTTTTTTTATCCAATATATCGGCATTTTTTTACATCGCCTGGCTTACTCCTGAATTCGTCTATATCGAAACCATCCTTTGGTTGCTATTGGCTCCTATCTCCGTTTGGTTTTTGTTTAAGAATAATCTCTTATATAAATTCCTTGAAATTAGCAGGAGAAACTGGTTTATCTTTCCATTTTTAATTTATTCCGGACTCTCAATTTTCTGGTCAGTTTACTGGGAAATTTCCCTGTCTCGCTGGCTGATATTCCTGATTACAATAATCGCAGGTGCGTATATTGGTTTGCGATATGACATCAGGGAGATCGTAATATTATTGTCGGTTTTTGGCGTATTTATTCTACTCCTAAGTTCTTTGGTCGTCTTTTTTTGGCCGCTGGCGGGGGTGATGAATTATCACTCTATTCAGGGTGCGTGGAAGGGATTGTATTGGCACAAGGGCCACATGGGGATGATTGCCGCATTTATTAATATCCTATTCTTAATTAATATTGTTTACCTCCTGCAGTTCAAAGGGAAACATTTATTTTTTTGGGGTTTACAATATTTATTTTCATTTCTATTCGTCTATAAAACAGATTCTGTTGGCGCGTATTTATCCATTATATTCTTGCATGGAGTGATTTTACTCGCGCTCCTTTTTATGAAATTCAAGCGGAAAATAAGCAGATTACATTATTTATTTTTTTCCATCGGTATAATAGCAGCCTCGATTGTTTTGTATTTTAATATAAGTCAATTTTTTAGTATATTTAATCGAAACACATCCTTAACCGGCAGAATTCCAATGTGGACATATCTGTATAATGCCTATTTCAGCAAGCAACCTTATTCTGGATATGGTTTCAACGCCTTTTGGTATATTGATTCCCATCGCGTGGCAGTCGGACTGGCAGCAGGCTACCCCGACCCTGTTGTCATCGCAGATAATGGGTTTATTGATATTTTGATAAATACTGGTTATGTCGGAATAATTTTTTTCTTCATATTATATTTTGGCGCATGGTGGAAATCCATTAAATTCGCAGCTTCCGCCAGGGATATAAGCGGGATTTTTCCTGTAATCTTAATGTTCTATACATTGATTGCAAATATTAGTTGGAGTCTTATATTTGAAAGTGAGAGTTTTTTTATGCTTATTATGATCGCTGTTTTGTTTTCCATTTCTGTCAAAACGCCATTAATCCATGAAGAGCCCGCCAGCGCGTAGCTAAAATTCATGCGCTGCTTTTGCATTGTTCTCCAGAATATATCTCTTCAGAGTTTATGTGAAATAGCTTGTCAGCGTAGATTTATTCTTTGTAGCACTCCGACTTCGTTTGTTTCGTATACAAAAATATAATTTGCGGAGTTCCTAAGGCTTTCAAGAAGGGCGTTTGGGTTTTGCGATTGACCCATTTTTTTTATGTAGACATAGTTGAACTCAACATTATTATCCAGCGCCCATTGATCAATACAGGCATCATCTCGCGTGAAACAATTTTGCAGATTGTTATATGAACTTATGCTTGTGCCGAATCCGCCATCGTTGATCCTTTCCCGCCCGAAAATTGTTGCAATACTGCTTCTATTTGTTAATGCGGGAAACCATTCTGAAGTGGAGTCATTCAGGGGGTCCCCGCCTGTGACAACAATAAACCGGCTTTGAACTGGGGTGTTTTCCTGCACCCACGCAAGTGCGTCAAGATCGTTCTCGGTCAGCGTAAGTTGTTGAACGATTTTATTTGATATGCTGGATGCCGATAAAATACCATATAAAAAAATAAATCCAATAAAGCTGTTTGCAACATTAAACTTGAAGGAAGTGAAGGTATCTACAAGCATGTCTTTTGTTAATGCTGGCAAAATAATTTGTTGCAGTGCAAACCCAGCCGCAAGAGACAATGGGAGCATCATATAAAGTGCGCCGCCACGAGGCTCAATTAATTGGATAAGACAAAACCAGATCGGGATCGCAGATTTACCCCTTGCGATCATGACAAACATACCGATTAACCCCAATGAGGAAATCAGAGTCAGGTATGGCTCGTCCGTGAAATTGAAGCGGAACAAAACTAATACTCTTGCAACCAGGTTATAACTATCCTGATTACTTGAGATCAAGGCGGCAAAAAAAGGATCGAGACCATGTCTCATGACCACTACAAGCCACCAGGGTGCGCTTAGGATTAAAGCGCCGAGCCCGGCACTGATGAAGTTTTTCAGGCCTGCTACAGTTCGACTTTTCCAAAAATAAATTAATACAAGGCTGATTATTAAGTGAACTGATGCTTCCGGGTGAGTCAAAATGACAAGTCCGCTGAATAAAGCTGACAGGATTAAGTTGCGCGGGGAAGGCGAAGAAATTAATATTATGTATTGCCGCTTGGCAAGAATTGCAAACAAAAAGCCGAGAGAACGTGTTACTCCACCACCCATGATCAGCCATTCAAACGCGCGAGGGATAAACGTGAAAACCAGTGCGGAGTAAATGGCCTGTTCTTTTGTGTCAAGAATTTCCCTGGACAATAATAAAAACGCGGGAATAGTTAATGCGCTAATTATAGATGGCAGGAATTGCATTAAATTGAGGATGGAGATATGAAAAATTTCCGACACCGTTGCAAAAAAGTAAAAGGCAAGAGGTGGATAGGCAAAGGGTAGTGAGCTGTTATTGTAGGACGTAAACATGGGTAAAACAAAATGATTCTCCTGAAGGTCGAGAATCATTTTGTAAAATAAACCGCCGTCATTGAGGGGAAATATCGCAGATAAAGGAGCGGATATACGAATGAACAGACCGAGAGCAGCAATAAAAATAATCAGAAGAATATCTTTCGAGTCTAGTTTCATGGTGATATTAAATGTCCTGAGATAATTCCTATTTTTCGATTCGCTTTATTCGTCGAAGAGTCGCTTTACTTCGTAAATCTCTTTTGCCATTCAAACATTTTATTCAACGCCTCAATCGGAGATAAGGTATTCACATCCATTCCTTTTAACTCATCCAAAAGCGGACTAGTCTCAGGAAATAGAGCGGCTTGTTGCGCGGCTTGCGGATGAATCTTTACCGCGCGGCCGGATGTCTTCTCAAGCTCAGACATGATTTCATTGGCGCGTTGTATCACAGGCGCGGGTAAGCCTGCCAATTGTGCCACGTGGATTCCGTACGAACGGTCTGCGCCGCCAGCGATGATTTTATGCAGGAAGATGATCTTATGGTCGGCTTCGCTGACGGCCACGTTGTAATTGCGGATGCCAGGTAACAGATCCGCCAGCTGTGTCAGCTCATGATAATGTGTCGCGAATAAAGTCTTCGCGCGTAGTTGCGGATGATTGTGAATATATTCTATGATGCCCCATGCAATAGACAGGCCATCATAGGTTGAAGTGCCGCGTCCGATTTCGTCCAATATCAATAAAGAACGCGATGTTGCGTGATGCAAAATATTTGCGGCTTCCACCATCTCCACCATAAATGTGGATTGCCCGGCGTGAATTTCATCCTGTGCGCCGATGCGGGTGAAGATTCGGTCAACCAGCCCGATCTTTGCGGATGCGGCCGGCACGAATGATCCCATTTGCGCCATCAACACGATCAGCGCGGCTTGTCGCAGATATGTGGATTTACCCGCCATGTTCGGCCCCGTGATGACTCGCACCACTTCACCCTTTTCAAAGATGACATCATTGGGGATGTATCGATCACCTTTCAATAATTGTTCGACGACGGGGTGACGCCCCTCGTGAATTTCCATTTCGCTGCCGGCATGGACCTCAGGCCTGTTGTAGCCTGCGAGAGCCGCCACCTCGCCTAAATTTGACAAGACATCCAACTCCGCGATGGCCCTCGCGCTGGCGAGTACCGTGTGCGCGGCTTTCGCCAACTCCGCGCACACTTCACGGAACAAACGAGTTTCAATTTCCTTGATACGTTCCTCTGCATTTAACACCAGCGTTTCATATTCTTTCATTTCCGGCGTGATAAATCTCTCAGCATTGACCAGGGTCTGCTTGCGAATGTAACTTTCGGGAGCTTTATCTGCCACGCCGCGTGAGATTTCAATGTAATATCCAAAGACCTTGTTATAGCCGACTTTGAGGGTTTTGATACCGGTTTTTTCTCTTTCAATGCCTTCGAGATTTGCGATCCAATCACGCGCGTGATTGGAGGCTTCGATCACCCCGTCGAGTTCTGTTGAATATCCCGCGCGGATCACGCCGGTGTTTTGCAGAGTTGCCGGCGGGTCGTCATCGATTGCATTTTGTAAAAGGGATAATTCATCGCTGAGGATGTCCGGCCTGGGCAGTTTTGCCTCTTCAGAATTTGCCCTTCCAGCAAATGAAGCCACCACATTTGGAATTCCTTCCAGGGTGCTTCTCATTGCCACGAGGTCACGCGGTTGAGCTTGGCCTGCTATTACACGGTTGATCAGGCGCTCCAAATCGGCGAGAGGCTTCATGGCATTCCGTAACTCAGCGCGCATCATGCCATTCTCAAAGAAATACTGCACGCCAGATTGACGATGTATGATTTTCTCCACACTCAATAAGGGTTGGCTGACCCATTGATGAATGAGCCGTTTACCCATCGGCGTGATCGCTGCATCCAACGTGCCTAATAAAGAGCCTTTTCTCTCCCCGCGCAGGGTTTCATCCAGTTCCAAATTTCTGCGCGTGGATGCATCCAG
>JANODZ010000384.1:0-1851 GCA_031412935.1 Anaerolineales bacterium | reverse complement strand
GAACGATAACGAGCCAATATTTTATGCCTGCCAGTGTATTGGCGCGCGATCTTAATCGCATTCTCGTTGGCTTCAGCCCCGCCTAAAGTGAAAAAAGTTTTCTTCAAATCACCAGGGGTGATCTCAGCAAGTTTTTTGCCCAACAATCCGCGCGGCTCAGTGGCCATTCCTGGCGCTACAAAAGCCAACACAGCAGCTTGATCTTGAATGGCTTTCACCACCTTAGGATGTTGATGTCCAATATTTTCATTTACCAACTGGGATGCGAAGTCAAGATAACGCTTTCCATCCGCATCCCAAAAATAAACGCCTTCAGCCCTGATGACGGGGATCGGATTCACCTGTCCCTGATTTGACCAGGAGAAAAAAGTGTATTCCTTATTGAGGTCGACGATTTCTTTGGATGTGAGTTGGGTCATAAGAATCTCCGTTTAATTAACAAGTTGAAACTTTCAAACGTTCAAACCTGCCAACGATTATTTCTTCACTTCCTTCACAACTTCCGCATACACATTTAAAGTCTCATCAATATCCGCTTCTGAATGTTCGTAACACAGGAACCACGGCTCACGCGGATCAAAATCCGGCATGACGCCCCGCGCGATGGTTTTTTCGGTTATTTTGAGGTAGAGATCATGGTCGCTCTTGGCCCAGTCACGCTGACAGGTAACGGAGTCAATATTTAATGAAAAGGAGAACATGGCAGGGTAGCCAGTCATCACAACGGGAATGTCATTCTCTTCGAAGATTTCCTTCAATCCGTCCATGAGACGCTGTCCGCGTTTTTCGATGGTTTTTAGAATGGGTTTGGATTTCAACAAACTCAAGGTGGCATACGCGCCTGCAATGCCTGGTTTGTTATTTGTGTATGTTCCACCTTGCGCCACGCCCTGCCCAATGATAGACATGATTTCTTTTTTACCGCCGAAGGCTGCCACAGGGTAACCGTTGCCCAAAGCTTTTGCATACGTCACCAGGTCAGGCTTGAGACCGTAATATTCCTGCGCGCCGCCGTTGGCGATCCTAAATCCCGTTTTTACTTCATCCAGAATAAAAACACAGCCATACTCTTCGGTCTTCGCACGGATCAATTCCAGAAATCCATCCTGTGGATTGATGGCTGCGCAATTGCCTTGACAAGGCTCAGAAATTACCGCGGCAATCTGGCCACCATACGAACGCATTACACGCTCAAATCCATCAAAGTCGTTGAAAGGCAAAGTAATAATAAATTCACGCATCCCTTTTGGAATACCCGACGAGGCGGGAATGGCAATTGGGCTGCGGCGATTACCATAAGCTTCCACAGGCGCATACGTTGACCAAAGCGTATGATCATGAAATCCGTGATAATTGCCTTCAAATTTCACAATGAGATCGCGGCCAGTAAAAGCGCGCGCCACGCGGATGGCGTGCATTGTGGCTTCGGTACCAGAACAAGCCATGCGCACCATCTCAATCGCCGGAGACATCTCAACGATCATCTCTGCGACTGCCACTTCCAACTCGCCTGTCATTGCGAACAACACGCCTTTTTGAATTTCTTCAATCACCTTTTGATCCACCTCATCATAGGAGTGCCCCAAAATGATCGGGCCAAAAGCCATGCGGTAATCAATATATTTTTTACCATCCACATCCCACAAATATCCGCCCTTGGCTTTTTCAACATAAGGCGTAATTCCATCTCCCCAAAAACGGAAATTTGAATTCACGCCTAAGGGTAAAACTTTATTCGCACGTTGTTGTAATGATCTAGTTTTTGAACCAAACATAATATTTCCTTTGTAAATGGATTCTTTATTTGTTGGAAGAAAAAAAATTAAGCCGTCGCTTTCGATTCAGAAATCT
>JANODZ010000383.1:0-5198 GCA_031412935.1 Anaerolineales bacterium | reverse complement strand
CGGCGCTGTTTCAATTGCAACAACTGTACATGGCACTCCGGCTTTCCTCGCCGCGTAGGCCACGCCTTGTCCTGCATTTCCCGCGCTGATCGTCCATACGCCGCGTTTGCGTTCAGACTCGGACAACATTGCAACAGCATTTGCGGCTCCCCGTAATTTGTAGGCATTGATCGGCTGCAGGTTTTCAAGTTTGAGTCGAATATCCGGGTAGCCATCTCCCAGTTCCAGGCGGATTAGCGGTGTTCGGATGATCGTCCCTGCGATGCGCTCACGCGCTTCTCGTATCTCTGCCAGTTCTATCGGGCGGATCGATTCAATTGTTGCAGCCATTATCTTTATCTCCACTCATCCTATCTTGATTCTTTGTCTTACTATTTCAAACATTAAAATACTGCCAGCAACCCCTGCATTCAAAGATTCGATATTTCCATTCATTGGGATGCTAATCTTTTGATTCGCCAACTTCCGCGCGGACTCACTCGCACCATCCGCTTCGCCACCAATGACCAAAGCCAAAGGTTGATTTAAATCTGTTTCCCAGCATGATTTACCATTCATATCAGCTATTAAAACCTTCAAACTTGCAACCTTCAACATCTTTTCAATTTCATCCCAGCTCATCGAGTGAATCGGTATATGGAAATGTGCGCCCATTCCCGAACGGACCACCTTCGGCGCGAACGCATCCGTTGTTTCGGGAGGAAGCAAGACCGCTTGCACGCCCGCCGCTGCCGCAGTCCGCAGCAAAGTGCCGAGATTGCCAGGGTCACGGATCTGGTCGGGGATGAGGAGAAAATCATAGTAACTAGGGATTGGTAATTGGGAAAGTTCAAGGACGGCGAGAATGCCTTGCGGAGATTCAGTATCGCTCAAGGATTTCATGATGTTCGTCGAAACTTCTTCTACATCCACGCCTCGCAACTTTAAACTTTCGACCTGCAACCTTCCCCTCTCATTCAATGTCTCATCATATACCGCAAACCGAAATCCCCAATTACTATTTACTGCTTCCTCAACTAGGCGTACGCCTTCAACCAAAAATGCGGCCGTCTCGCGGCGTTCTTTTACGCGACCCTGTAATGCGCGGATCAGTTTTAGTTTTGAATTTTGATTGGATGTGATCATGCGGAAGAGAAAGAATGAATGCGTTGCGTGAAGAATAAAGGATGAAAAATTAACTGCCCCAAATTTCCAGTGCGTTCGATTAAAACGGTATTCATGCTTTTATTTTACCCCCGTTAAATAAAGTAAGGGCGGGGTAACCCCGCCCTTACAAATCACTTCGTTTTTGCCACAACCGCGGCAAATGCCTGCGGATTGCGGATTGCGATATCTGACAGCATCTTACGATTGAGTTCGATATTTGCCTTCTTGAGCGCCGCCACCAACTTGCTGTAAGTGGTGCCATTCATTCGGGCGGCCGCATTGATACGTGCGATCCATAACTTGCGCAGATCGCGTTTGCGCACACGGCGATCACGGGTGGCGTACCACAGGCTTTTCAGCATGGCCTCGTTCGCGCGCCTGAATAACAAGTGCTTCGAACCGCGCTGCCCCTTTGTCATTTTCAAAACTTTTTTGTGACGAAGATGGTTGTGCGGACCTCTTTTTACTCGCATTTCTTATACCTCCTGCAAACCCGTGGGCGTCGGTGCGCCTTTGGCGACACCAGTTGCATACACCCGAAAGCCGCAACTAATAATTGACGATTAGCGGAATATTAATTATTCCATGTTAGGGGCAAGGCGTTTAATACGTTTGATGAACTTACGACCCTTGACTACGATCATTTCGCTCAATAACGCCTTGGTCCGATCCGATGTGCGGCGGCGTAAATGGCTTTTGCCGCCTTTGGTTCGGACGAGTATGCCGGAGCCGGTTAAGCGGAATCTTTTGGATGTCGCTTTGTGGGTCTTCAGCTTTAATTTACCAGACTTCTTTGCTTTGCGAGGCATTGCTGTTCGCTCCTTTCAAAATTTTTAACTGCGGATTAAATTACTCCCGCAGACTATCAACATTTTTTAAGCTTGAGACACTTCAGAATCCGCTTCAGACTTAACCTCGGCCTGATCGCCCTTTTCCTTCTTTTTTACCGCGCCTTTAGCAGGGACCAAGACCACGAGCATTGTGCGTCCTTCCATTTGCGGCGGAACTTCAACGACGGCTATATCAATCAGGTCTTGAACGATCTCGCGCAAGTCTTCGAGCGCGATCTCAGGGTAATCCATTTCGCGGCCGCGGAACTTGATGGTCACGCGCACCTTATGTCCCTGACCCAGCCAGCGGCGGGCATCATCCACTTTGAAACCACGGTGCGCTCCAGCCGTTTTAGGGCGCAAGCGGATCTCCTTGATCTCGACCTTGGTTTGAGTCTTTTTGGCTTCGCGTTCCTTCTTCGCTTTTTCGTAAATAAATTTACCGAAATCCATTACACGGCAAACGGGCGGCGTTGCCCCGGGTGAGACTTCAACCAGGTCCATATCGGCATCGCGCGCAATTTGCAAAGCCTGACGGACCGGCACAACACCGACGTTGCCGCCATCTGGACCAATTAGGCGGACCTCCGCGACGCGGATGCCTTCATTTACTCGAAATTCGTTGGCGCTGATATGCTACTCCTCATTATCTATGAAACAAATCCAGCCATTTACGGCTGGTTTTTTAGCGGGGCAAATAATACCATGAAGGTATGTGAGTCGTCAATAAAATTTTCATTATGTCACTAACTACGGGTTCCCTGTCAAAATCCTGCCTGCCAGCAAAGCATCCAAAGTCTCCTGTGCGAGGCGCAGTCTTCCAGTGGAGATCCAGCTTGGGTCCACATCTGCAATTCCGAGCGGGGATTGAACGTTAACTCCGCCCTGGCCCGCGACCAAACCTGGCCATGCGATCTGGATCGCCTTGATCGTATCAGGATGGATGGTCATCACCCAGCCGCCCGGACGAGGCTGCGGCATGGAGGTTCCGATCAGCGCTACGCCCTGCGTGCCAATATAGGAGAGGAATTCATCTTTTGCCAGGGAAGGATAAACATAAAGCGCATTAACCTTTCGGTCATTAATTAACACGTTGGCATATCCGCCATAGCGCGCGGGGTCTTCATCCGCGGGAATTTCAATATAGGTCGGGTAGCCTATTTTAGAGATATAAAAAGTACGGCATAAGCCGCAGTAATAAGCCATGCCATTTTTGAAAGCGTTGAAGGCGCGCTGTGCATCCACATCACCCTGCGGAATGATCATGCCAATATGATATTCATCGGTAATCATCGCGCTGACATAGCCGGCAAGAAAAGCGGGCAACTCCACCTGGGTATCCCCGGCCAGCACGCTTAAATTGCCGCCGGCAGTGAGGTTGGGAATATTCACAGCAAGAAATTGAACGCCCGCTGCAGTAGGCGCCAGTGCGGCAAGAGCGGGGTCAGGCGGAAATACGATCACCACTTTCAAAGTTGGGTCAGCCAGGTCGGCGGTCGTGAGAGTATTGCGTACTTGAAAACGATGGCCGGATTGTTGAGCCAGATCATAGACGGTTTTTTGATATAAATCAGACGCGGCTTGATCCATATTTATCGGAATGACAAGAATTGCCAGGGGTGTGGATGGCGTTGGGATGATCGTGGCAATTGGCGGCGGCGTCTGAGACGGCACAACCGTGGGGCCGACCGGCTCTGTTGCAGAACCTCTGCAAGCGCTCAAAACAGTGCTGATGATTATCGCGAAGAGGATATGTTTAACACGCAAGGATTGACTCCAAAAATTAAGAATGACCAAATTATACTGCCTGATTTCCCGAAAACAGGCAGGAAGAAATGGAACTATTCAGGTCCGATCAACGTCTATTAAGTTAAAATCAAACAGGAGCTATTAAACATGAAAACCTGGTGGATATCACTTATCGTTCTACTGGCATTCGCACTGACAGGCTGTGTGCCTTCTCAAACAAATGCGGTAGAATCTCTAGACCTGCCCTTATCAAGCTCAACTAAGGAGATGCTTTCAACTCTTATACCTGCACAGTCAATCCAAGGTGATACTACGCAAATGAATCCATCTTTACCAACACCTTCCGCTTCCGGTCTGGAAGGCCTGATTGAAAAAGCTAAGGAAGATCTCGCCCACCGATTGTCCATTTCGCTGGACCAAATCAGTCTGGTCGAAGCCACTGGGGTCGTCTGGCCAGATTCAAGCATGGGATGCCCGCAACCTGGAATGCTTTATAAACAAGTGCCTGAAGATGGGACACTAATTATTTTGCGGGTTGAAGGGATTACATATGAGTATCATAATGGCGGCAATCGTGGATTGTTCCTGTGCGAAAAGAAAAATAAGAATCCCAATCCGCCTCCACAAATCGATCTCTTCAATCTTACCCCACCCAAGTCTGATACATCATCCACGCCTGATAACAGCATTCCCCCTGGCGAAGATAAATAAACCATCTCCTAATAAGAATCGACCTGCCCACAGGAAACCAGTGGGCAGGTCTTTTTTCATCGCGGGTCTTTCAATAGAAAGACAATGCGCGTTCAACAATAAGCTGATTGTAGTTAACGATTGTCAACATTAACGAGTGTCAATTTCAGCAATCCGCTGGGACCGGTATGCGAGACCGCGCCCAGATACCAGTCATCGGTTGCGCCTGAGGTTAGTCCGTTCCAACTCACGCTGACGGGGGCTATAGTGCCCATCGTAGCCGAGGCAGGTGCTGAGTCCACACTTAGGCTTCCGCCAGTTGCAAGCGGAACTGCCCACGTCCACATGTTATAGTCAGAGTCACCACCGGGCGCTGACCAACCATGAACGAAAACGCTCCACGTGCCATCCATCGGATCTGAAATGTTTACCAACTCATCGGTTCCTCCAGCAGTACTGGTTGCTACCAGGTCACCGTTTGGATCAAACACAAAAATGTCAAGATCTGCCTCTGCCTCTGTACCTTCCGGGGGTACGGCAATGCGGAAGAAAGCCGCGCCGGAGAGAATGAACTCGTGTAGATTGGCACCGGCACCCACATCGTCCGGCGAGAAGGTTTGGTCCGCGTCTTGAAGTACATTGTCTGGTGTAACGAGAGCTTTCACCAACCCATGCGGGGCGGCAGTGTAGGATCCGCTATAGCCAAACTTCACATCGAAACTGGCTGAGCCGGAATCGCCGCTGCCAGAGATTTCATCAGGAGCGTCGAACAACGCACCTTTC
>JANODZ010000382.1:0-2293 GCA_031412935.1 Anaerolineales bacterium | reverse complement strand
CCTTCGAATGACGCTGATCGAAGAAAGGCCCATTGAGTTTTCTGAATATGAATCAGTAAGGCTTGGGAATAAAAGCTCTTTAGCTTCCGATGGCTTAGCCTCCGAAAAACGCACAGTCTATTGGATCATTTATTCTCTCGCCGCATTATCCATCAACACATTCATTTTCATTCGAAGAAAATCAAAAAATAAGGCATCCGTATGAAAACACTTCGTCTTCCATTATTACTCGGGCTTGCGCATGCTGTCTCGGACGGTTCGGCGGGCTGGCTTCTGGGATTCTATGCAGCGCAGGACTGGCGCCATGCGGCGGAATTGTTCTTGATATATAATGCGCTCGCATTTGGCGCTCAGCCCATCGTGGGTTATGCCGTGGATCTTTTGAGTATATCGCGCAAAAGCGTGGTGGGCGCGATGATTCTAATGGCGGGAGCGCTATGGATTGCAAATATTAGTCTATACGCGGCGGCCACGTGCGCGGGTCTGGCGAGCGCGCTCTTTCATGTGAGCGGCGGCGCGCTGGCGATCGCGATGCCGGATAAAAAGCAGACGGGCGCAGGACTCTTTGCCGCGCCGGGCGTGATCGGGCTTGCCATCGGCGGGCTTTTGGCCATTCAGGGTTTTAATGCCATCGTCTATCTGACTCTGTTACTCCTGACTGCAGCTACAATTTTATTTTTCGAAAAAGCGCCCGAAGCGGCAGCGGATTCTAAGCGGGACGAACCGATATTAGAGCGGCACGATCTGGTGATGATCCTTCTTCTTGCGGCGATTGCATTTCGTTCGCTCGTGTGGACGACCTTTCAGGCGATCTTATCGGGCGAGTCGGATCTCTTGATTCAAATGGCGATCGCGGCGGCGAGCGGTAAATTGCTCGGCGGATTTTTATCGGATAAAATTTCGTGGCGTTATATCGGAATGGGATCGCTGATTCTGTCTGCGCCGTTGCTGTTATTTGGACAGGAATTCCGTCTCGCCTTTTTGACAGGAATTTTATGTTTACAAGCATCGACGCCTATTATATTGACTGCGATGGGGCGGCTAATGCCAAAGTATCCCGCGACGGCCTCGGGGCTTGTGCTGGGGCTTGGCATCGCCGCAGGCGGAATGCCCGGCGCGTTTGAAGTGTCGATGCGCGAAATGTGGTGGTTTCCTGCCCTCACTCTCGTGAGCGCGGTATGTCTAGGGATTGGAATTTTGATGAGAAATAAAACGACTAACGCAGGAATACCGTCATGAAAAAAGTGATTTATGTGATGTTGATGGTTATATTTTCTTTTGCGGTTAGTAGCTGGCTGGATATGGCCCAACCAACGCGGACGGTGCAACTAATCTATCACATTGAAAATTTGACAGAGATAAAGAACTACGTTTTTCTAAGTGGTGGGGCATTAGCTAAAAGTAATCAAGTCATGTCGTTATCGGCTATAAAAAAGAAAGATATTCAAAGCGACTCGATACCAATTTCACGAGAGGGCTGGCAGGAATTTAAGCGGTACGACAATCCAAGTTCGCTAGTATGGCTTATTCCGGATCAGGATGATTCTTATTGGATAATAGAAAAATCCGGTTACTCTAACTATGATATCGATGGAAGATCCAGAGGCGGCACAGACCTCACATTTCATAATATTTTTGTCACTGTGGTTATTCGGCTACAAGAGACCGACGCTGGGGATTTGCAAGTTGTAATGAAAGAATTAAGAATAGTTCGTGAAGAGATAACCAAAGAACATGGAAGAGAAATACAAAAAGAAGAGGACATATCAAAAAAAGCATCTCCAAGGAAAGTCATAAAAGTAGCATCGGGATTTGTCCAATTAAGCGATTGGATTAACTCGGTGAAGATTGAAGGGCTGGACGAAGCCGATCAGGTTTTTCCGGTTGGTCTCACACTCGGACAAGAGGGTGAGTGGGTTGCCGCCGACGGCAAGGTCTATCCTAGGGCTTACGATGTGTATAAGGAGATTACCCACGCCAGAGATATTCGGCAGGGGGCGCTCTGGATCGGCGCGTCCCTGTTGGGTCTTGCGGGCATTGTCGTCCTGCTGATCCGGCGCAGTGGTCTTGGTTCAGTTGCCAAAACGCTAAAGAACTTTATCTATTTAGATGCTGATAAACAATATAAAGTTAATAAACAAGTTTCTGGTACTTTACCTTCCTACCTAGGTGCTGGTTGGGATGGTAGTGTTAAAACACCTGGGATGACATTCTGGAAATTTGGCGTTCACTCAACTACTTTTATGATTACAGTTGATGCCTTTAAATATGATGACTCGGCAAGATTATCTAC
>JANODZ010000381.1:0-7228 GCA_031412935.1 Anaerolineales bacterium | reverse complement strand
CGCACAATGGGCACAGACATTTTCTTGAGCGCGGCGATGGCTTTCTCTGCGCGATATTCCTGGATGAAACCGAGGAAGGCAAAAAGGATGACGATCGAGAGAATTGCAATTGTGTTTTTTATATCACCAAGGTATCCCGCTATAATAGCCGCGCTGATCAGGATCAAAACCATCGTTGCTGTAAGCTGCTCCCACAATATATTCAAGGGATTGCGCCCGCCGCGTTCGATGAGTTCATTGGGTTCGTATTGCGAAATACGTGCTGATACTTCAGATTCAGAGAGTCCGTTTTGCTGATCTGTGTTTAGGTTGGAAAGACTTTCTTGAATATCTGTGAGGTGCCAATTCATTATCGATCATCCAATCTGTTTTTGTTTGTGCAAGTGTAAATCCATGCCAGTGATGGCAGGTGGGCGCGGTATTGATAAACCAGATATGCACTTATCCCCAATACACCAAGTGATAACACCAATGGCAGGTGCTGTTTGATATAGTCACCGACCAACATCCATTCGTGGCCGAGGACATAACCCGCGCCGATAAGAAGTGTACACCAAATGTAGGCGCCGATAAATGTGGCGAGGAAGAATTTTGGGAAGGGAATTTTTGCCAGCCCCGCGGGGATGCTGACCAACATGCGGACGCCAGGGAGGACGCGCCCGACCAGCACGAGTCCCGCGCCCCATTTTTGCATTTGTTCCTCGGACTTGGCGATGAGTGACAGGTTGAGGCGGAATAATTTTGCAAATCGGTCGACCATCGGGCGACCGCCAATCCGCGCCACCCAATAGATAATCGATGCGCCAACCGCACTTCCAAGCCCGGCGTAGATTCCGCCTATGAGGACGAAGTTGGGGGCAATGCCATGCCGCTCGATCAGCATCCACCCCGCAAGGCAAGGATGACTTCGTTGGGTGTGATGCCTGTGGCGTTTTCCAACACCATCAGCCCAAGCACACCCGCCCAGCCAAATTGGTCGAAGATGGTTTGTAAAACGGACAGGATTGTTGCTTCAATTTGGTCAAGCATGTTTCCTCATCAACAGGTGGTTTCGGTACGCCCCGCAAAAAACACGCGGGGTTACTCAATCATCGAGGTTCAAAATAAAAAGACCATCGCCAAAGATTGACAATGGTCTTGCCGTTAACAGAACAGCCGGGAAAAGTTTCCGTATTGACGACTGTGCATCCCAGATCACTGGGTGGCTACTCCCCATCGGAGTTGAAAAATAGTATACAGAAGAAAAAAGGAATTGTGGTTAAGAATCCTCTAATTTATGCTCGCATTTTCACTCAGGAAGTGAGGCTTGCTGCGCCTACCGCTCTTTTCAATGCGGAACGAATCATCAAATACTCGGTAATATTCTCGGCGTTGATAATGCCAACCAACTGACCAGCGTGTGTGACAGGCAAAGCAGGGATGCCAGATTCTTGAAGGCGCGTGAGTGCAGTTTCCACCATTTCATACGAATCCACTTCAGGCAGATCCTTTTTCATCACTGCTGAGATGGCGATGTTTTCTCCGTGCTGGGTGAGGGCGGCGAGAAAATCATCACGGGTGACAATGCCTACGATGCGGTCATTATCGATCACTGGAAAATCGTGCTGTGAGCCAGCCATCAATAACTGTGACATGCGTGAGAGCGGATCGCGCGGCGAGAGGCTTTTGTAATCGGTGAGCATGGCGCGCCCGACGGGAATTCCGCTGATGGCGTTTTTCATCTGGGTCATGCCTGCTTCCTGCGATGCGCCGATCCAAATAAAGAAGGCGATGAAGAGCAGGGAGGCATTGCCAAACAAGCCGACCAGACCAAACAATAACGCCATGCCTTGCCCAATTGTGGCGGCGATCTGCGTGGCGCGGACGTAGTCCATTCGCATGGCGAGCAGGGCGCGGAGTACACGTCCGCCGTCCATGGGGAAGGCGGGGATGAGGTTGAACAATACCAGCGAGACGTTGACCATCATCAGCCTTTCGAGGAAACTGCCTGAGGCGATGGTCAGCTCACCAAGGGGGACCAGACTCGAGGTCCAGAAAAGATATGCAAAAAGTCCAGCGGCGATGACCACATTGACAGCGGGTCCCATTAAAGCGACCCATAATTCCTCGATTGGTCTTTCTGGCATCCTTTCTAAACGAGCCACACCGCCAATCGGGTAGATCGTGATGTCGCGTGTTTTGATTCCGTATTTGCGAGCGGTGAGTGCGTGCCCATATTCATGCAGAATCACACACGCAAAGAGCGCGAGTATAAAAAGAATGCCGCTTAAAACCTCGCCCCAATTTTGATTTTCAAGCCAATGACTGTAGCCAACCCATGCGATCAAAAGCAGAAAGGTGGCGTGAATATAAACGTCTATTCCTGCAAATTTACCTAATTTCCATTGCCATTTCATTTGTTCAACTCCTTTTTAGTTGGGTGATTTTACAATGAAGTTATATGAGAAATGTTATAAAAACCTATCAGGAACTATCAGAATCAAAAAGCCTCCGAGTTTTCTAAAAGAACTCGGAGGCTTGGTAGTGAGGTAATGCTATTTGATCAGGCCCAACTTCTTGCCCGCCTCGCCGATCACATCCATTGCGCGCTCGATCTCGCTCGGTTCATGCGCTGCTGTGACAGTGGCACGCAAACGCGCCATCCCTTCCGGCACAGCCGGTGATGCGACCGGCAGCACAAATACATCATTATGCTGCGCTTCACGGGTCATGGCAAAAGCCACCTCATCAGCGCCGCACAAGACAGGCACTATGGCAGTTTCGGTCAGCATGGTGTCGAACCCCATGCCTTTCAGTCCGCCGATGAATTGTTTGGTGTTTTCATTCAAGCGTTCAATGCGCCACGGCTCATCCAAAATTACTTTGAAGGCTTCGTTCGCGGCGGCGGCTTGCGCGGGAGGCAAAGCGGCTGAAAAAATGTAGGCGCGGCTGGCATGGCTTAGATAGGTGATGATCTCCTTCTTTGCCGCCACGTATCCGCCGACAGAGGGAATGGTCTTGCTCAACGTGCCCATTTTTATGTCAATCACATCGCCAAGGCCAAAATGCTCTTCGATACCTGTGCCGGTCTTTCCCAGCACACCCACAGAGTGTGCCTCATCGATCATAAGCCAGGCTTTGTATTTGTTGGTCAACTCAAGTACCTTTGGCAGATCAATAATGTCGCCGTCCATGCTGAAGACAGAGTCAGCGATCACCATTTTGGTAACACCGGCCGGCGCGTTCTTGAGCAAGCCCTCGAGATGCTCCATGTCGTTGTGCCTGAAACGACGGAACTCGGCGCCGGACATCAAGCAGCCATCCACGATGGATGCGTGATTCAGCTTATCTGAAAACACGTAATCGCCGCGCCCCATTAATCCTGAAATGACCGTCAGGTTGGTGGCATATCCGGATGAGTAGGTAATCGCGGCTTCGGCGTGCTTAAAATTCGCTATCGTCTCTTCAAGTTCTTTGTGAAGGGTTAATGTGCCGGCCAGCATGCGCACGCCATTCGTGCCTGTGCCGAATTTATCCACGGCTTTCTTTGCGGCTTCATTGATGCGCGGATGACCGACCAAACCCAGATAACTATACGAGGCGTACATCCCCATTTCACGTCCGCGTACGCGCACTTTATTCCCAGGCAGGATCTCTTCTATGGGTTGGTTAAAATAATATAGGTCGTTCTCTTTTAACATCGCAACGCGATCGGTAAAGGCCTTGACGCGGTGGGTTAAAGAATCATTGGTGTTTTGGAAATCCATGAAGTTCCTCCAGAAAAATAATAAAGTAAGTTTAGTCGAGGCGATAAGTTCTGTCTACTGCCGAGGCAGGGCCCTGCAGCAGAATAAAAAATTCACCCACTCGCAAGTTTTCTCAACCCGGCCTCATTAATAATATTCACACCCAGCGCGCGCGCCTTTTCTGATTTCGAGCCGGGGTTTTCACCAAGCACAAGATAACTTGTTTTTTTGCTGACACTATCCGTCACCTTGCCGCCGTACCTTTCGATGAATTCCTTCACATCGTCGCGTGATAATGTGGGAAGCGTGCCAGTGACCACAAATGTAAATCCACTCAGGGAGCCTTCTTTCTTCTTTTCATTTTTTTTCATCACAGGCCAAACGCCCGCAGCCTTAAGCTTCTTCAATAATTTTTGATTCGCGGGTTGTGAGAACCAATCCACGATCGACTCTGCGATGTTGGGTCCCACGCCCTCGATCAGCTGAAGTTCCTGCGCGCCGGCTTTTGATAATGCGGATAGATCGCCAAAGGTGCGCGATAGATCGCCTGCCATGACTTCGCCCACGCCATGAATTCCCAGCGCCGCAAGCAGACGGTTCAAGCTCTGCGCCCTGGCCTGCTCGAGCGAGTTGAGCAGATTCTCCGCTTTTTTTTCTGCGAAACCCTCCAACCCAAGCAGTTGATCTTTATTCAATGTAAACAAGTCTGCTACATCTTTTACCAGGCCCGACTCGATCAGTTGTTCCACAATTTTGATTCCCAGCCCAACGATGTCCATCGCGCCACGTGAGACGAAGTGTTCAATATTCCGAACCAGTTGCGCGGGGCAGGCGGCGTTGACACAATACCAGGCGACTTCACCTTCAAAATGTTCAACTATTTGTGCGCAGGCAGGGCACTTTGTGGGCGGCTTGAATTTTTTCTCTTTGCCGGAGCGCGCATCCAGAACGGGACCAATGACATAAGGAATCACTTCGCCGGCGCGTTTGATGAGCACACGATCTCCAACGCGGATATCTTTCTCCGCGATGAAATCAAAGTTGTGCAGGGTGGCGCGTTCCACCACCACGCCTCCAATTTCAACCGGCTCAAGCATGGCATACGGAGTTAATACACCTGTGCGGCCAACGGCCACGCCAATATCACTTAAGGTTGTTGTCACCTCACGCGCTGGGAATTTGTATGCGATCGCGCCGCGCGGATCCTTGCCCACAAAGCCCAATTCAGCGGCAAGGGTTAGGTCGTCAACTTTGATGACAATTCCATCGGCTTCATAAGGCAGGCTGTCACGGCCCTGGCTCCATGTTTCGGTATAAGTAATGGCAGATTCAAGGTCATTGAAGCGTTTGGCAATATCAGTGACAGGGAATCCCAATGCTTTGAGATATTCCAATATCTCCCACTGTGAAGTGGGTACATTGCCGCCCTCTGAATATACGATCTGATACACGAGTAAAGTCAACGGGCGTGAGGCTGTCAGCTGCGGGTCAAGTTGACGTAACGAACCCGCCGCCGTGTTGCGCGGATTAAGATAAGTCTTCTGGCCGGCTTCTTCAAGCTTGCGATTCAAATCATCAAATTCTTTTATGGGGATGAATGCCTCGCCGCGAATGACAAGATAAGATGGAGGACGGAGGATGGAGGACAGTTTTTCGGTCTTCGGTCCTCCGTCTTCCGTCTGAACCGGAATTCTGAGGGGTATTGCGCGGATCGTCCGTAAATTGGAGGTGATGTCTTCGCCGATCTCTCCATCGCCGCGCGTTGCGCCTTGTACGAAGAGTCCATCGCGATAATGCAGCACAACCGATAAACCGTCAATTTTTGGCTCGACGACAAATTTTGCCTTTTCAACACGGTCGTCAATTTTTTTAATACGCTCAAACCATGCACGCGCATCGTCTGCGCCAAAAGCATTGGCGAGCGAGAGAATGGCAGCAGGGTGGCGAATTTTTTCGAAACGGTCAGCAGGCCTGGCGCCGGCGCGCTGTGTGGGCGAATCGGATGTGATCCATTGCGGGTGGGCGGATTCGATTTGTTTAATCTCGTTCAGCAGGCGGTCATATTCCAGATCGCTGATGATGGGCGCATCCAATACATGATAACGGTGGTTGTGGAGGTTGATCTGCGTTTTGAGTTCTTCGTAACGGGAGATGAGTTTATCTGCCATATTTGCATTATAGCCGAATCCCCTTGTTCTTAAAAAGTTTCCCCGGCAGTGAATGCCGGGGAACCGAAATCAATCTAATTTTTATTCAGGTCCCCGAAGACGGATGACTTGGCGCAGAGGGATGGGATTCGTAAATCGTTTCTTCAACAGTTGAAAATTTTGAAACTACAAATAAATTTCGTTTCACAAGAACGTCCAAAATTTTTTTTGTTTCTGCGCGGGTAAATTCTAATTTCTCTGTAAACTCTGTCAGACTGAAACGGCCTATTCTGTTTACAAAATATAACGCCGGACCCAATGGCTCAGAAAACAACACAATATCAGCAGGTTGAATATCTTCAGTGCTGGCTTCAAGTTCTTTGATTGCTATTTGGTATGCAGTTTCATTCATGGCGCGCTCCGATTTTTCCTAGGCTTGGGTTGATGGACATGGCTGCGCAACCCCTGGGTGGCGGGTATTGTCCCGCCTCTGTGGAGCGGACAGCATTCATAATTTGTTTAAGCGCAGAGTATGAACCCATTAACGTTAAGTCTGGCATACTTTTATCCTAAAACGATAAAAGTATACCATTAAGAAAAATGCTGCATTACCCCTCCCGCCTTTTTAGCAAATGTTAAAAATGCGAATGGAGTTTGCAAATCATCGATCTCAGTGAATAGAGCAGGCGGGTTAATCAGCAAGAGAAAATTTAAACACCCATAAAACTTTGGGATATACTACTTACATGTCACGAACAAAAATCGGCTTTTTTGGCGGCACATTTGATCCGCCTCACATTGGGCATCTTATCCTTGCAAGTGAAGCGGCGCATCAAATGCATCTTTCACGCTTACTGTGGGTGCTCGCGCCCGACCCTCCACATAAACAAGATCAACCCATTACGCCGCTTGCGCATCGGCTGGAAATGCTCAAACGGATGACCGTTGATAATCCGCTGTTTGAGATTTCAAATCTTGAGATCGACCGCCCCGGTCCGCATTATTCCATAGATACGCTGCGGCTTCTTGCAAAACAGGAGCCCGATGCGGATATCACCCTATTGCTCGGCGGAGATTCATTGCGCGATTTACCAACCTGGCGCCTCAATGCGGACCTGGTCGCTGCTGTTTCCAAAATCGGGGTGATGCGCCGCCCCGCAGATTCATTCGACTTGTCCGCTTTGGAGACGCAAATCCCCGGGCTGACGGAGAAGGTCAGTTTCATCGAGGCACTTCTTCAAAACCTGTCCTCGAGTGAGATACGCCGCCGGGTGCAGCAAAGGGAAATGTATCGATATTATGTCCTGCCGGCTGTGTATGATTATATTGAATCGAATCATCTTTATCGCGGGAAGT